>NZ_JBHFLM010000192.1:0-4021 GCF_041928655.1 Pelatocladus sp. BLCC-F211
TGAATAAGTAAGCGCAACGCCTGTATCGCATCGGTAGCAGGTCTGAGCGTCTAGAGGCATCTTGACAATGCCCATTTGGATTCGGCTGTTGCTGAATCTGATGCGAGAATCTGCGTCTCTTCAGAGCGCAGAGTGTCAAACTCCGCCCGAACCTTGAAAATCGCATAAGTTCGTTGAAGTGTGTCGATGCCATGTGCAGCAAGGTTTCCAGACTGCAAAATTGACAAATTTCTGAGAATTTTTTTCCGTTTTTCAGGAGTGTGTCGATTAGGGGGTCTAGAATACTGTCTGTGTAAGCTTTCCAGATGTGAACTCTTTACAATCACATCGCCCCGAAAGGGGATGGAAACTTTCCGTATGCCGAATTCCCTGATGGTTCTTTTTACCTTTACAATCACATCGCCCCGAAAGGGGATGGAAACAAGTTAAAGGGGGACCTTGCACAGCAAATTCAGGTCTTTACAATCACATCGCCCCGAAAGGGGATGAAAACATGATGATTGGTCAGTGTAGGTAGTTGACTCTTGCTACATTGAATTGACGTAGTTCGGATTGCAATACTGCAAGGAATAGGATTTTTCGTCATCATTTTGGGTATGTAGAGACGTTGCAGTGCAACGTCTCTACAGGGTGTCAATTGATTTGTTTTATCCGAGCAGAGTAGTTCAGATTGAGGTGTGAATCACAAAATGCCAAACAAGTGTACTATAAAAAACTAAGAACTTATTTTTAAGCCACATCCATAGTTCAGGTATCATGCCTAAACGCCTTCTCGTTGTTGAATCCCCTGGAAAAGTTAAAAAACTCAGTCAAATTCTCGGATCTGAGTGGATTGTGCGTGCTAGTTGTGGTCATATCCGGGAACTGAGCAATGAAGGTGAAGATTCTCTGGGCTTTACTATGGATGGTGAGCGTGTGGAGTGTCGCTACATACCGCGCAATCAGCAAGCAAAGGAAACGATTCAACAACTAAAGACTGCTGTCAAACAAGTCAAAGAAGTGATCTTAGCCACAGATCCAGACCGAGAAGGGGAAACGATCGCTTGGCATCTCAAAGAAGCTTTAGGATTAAGAGAACCAAAACGAGTTGTTTATACAGAGATTACAGAATCTGCCGTTAGAAGTGCGATCGCCAATCCGAGAAAACTTGATTCTAATTTAATTGGAGCCGGATTGTGTCGAGATTGCTTGGATAAGCTGGTGGGTTACAAAGGTAGTCCCTTAGTTTGGGCGTTAAATAATGGCGCCAAGAGTGTTGGACGAGTCCAAAGTGCTACTTTACACCTAATTTGCCAACGCGAGAGAGAAATTATCTCTTTTGTTCCCCAAGATTATTGGAGTGTTTGGGTAGACTATGCTGAAGGGTTCCGCGCTTTTTATAAAGGAACAGTCAATGCTCCTAAAGAAGAAGCAAAGCAGGAAACTGAAGTTCATGATGATACGACGATAAAGGCAACAGAAATTACCGAGTCTATCCGTGTTCTTTCGGAAGCTGAAGCCACGCGCTTAGTTGAGGAAGCGAAACGCCATCCCCATCAAGTTGTGCAATATGAAGGAAAAACCGTTAATCGCCAACCACCTCCACCCTTCATCACTTCGACTCTTCAGCAAGCTGCTGGTTCCAGATTGCGGTTTGCACCTGAAAAGACAATGCTTGTCGCGCAAAAGTTGTATGAAGCAGGTTTAATTACTTACATGCGGACAGACTCAGTGATGTTGAGTCCAGAGTTCTGCGCCAGTGCGCGTCAATGGTTAGAGCAAAATGACCCCGAAAATGTCCCACCGCAAACAGCCAGACATCGCAGTAGTAAAACAGCACAGGAAGCACACGAAGCGATTCGCCCCACAGATGTATTCCGTCCTTCTACTCAATTGCGACTAGAACTGACGACTGACGAATTTAATTTGTATGTCCTGATTTGGAAACGAGCGATCGCCTCCCAATGTCGTGCTGCAATTCTGCGTAAAACTCTTGTCGTTACCCAGTCTGGAGATTTGCTCTGGCAAGCTAGGGGACAAATAGTCGAGTTTCTCGGTTATACTCGCTACTGGTCAAACCTTAGTAAAGATACAATTCTGCCTAACTTGCAACAGGGACAGGTGTTGACTTTAGAGAATGCAGCTTACGAGAAAAAACAAACTCAACCACCACCACGTTACAGCGAACCAAAATTAGTCCAACTCATGGAGCGTAAAGGCATTGGTCGCCCAAGTACCTATTCTCCCACAATCGCAACTTTAAAAAAACGAGATTACGTCCAGCTGACAAAAGAAAACCTCCAACCAACAAGTTTGGGTTTAGAAGTCGATGCTTTTTTGCAGAAAGCCTTACCAGATTTATTAGAAACAGAATTTACTGCCAAAATGGAAGATGCTCTCGATGCGATCGCTTCTGGAAAACAACCTTGGCAACATTATCTGACAAATTGGCATCAGAATTACTTTGCACCAGCATTGGTAAAAGCCAAAACTGTACCTGTGAGTTCATCGAGTTCCACAAATAGCACCAAAGCTGCTGCTGTCACTGAACGAAAATTTGAGACTTCCAGAACTCGCTGTCCTGAGTGTAAAAACCATTTAGCCAAAATTCCTAGCAATAAAGTCAAAAAGAAATACTTTCTCAAATGTATGAGTGGGTGTGAGAATGTGGTTTTGTTTTGGAGTGAATACACCAAAACTTGGGAAGCACCCCGTTCTCAAACAACTAAAGATAAAGATATAAATCTGCAAAAACCTCCAGCTAATATCACCACCTATCCTTGTCCCGTGTGCAGAAAACCTTTGGAGGAGTACAGCTATATCAAAGACGGACAGAATAAAATCATGCTGCGGTGTTCAAATCCCAAGTCCCGCAGTGATCAAAAACATAAGGATGTAGCTTATTTCAAGACGCAAAAAGGGTGGTGGAGTCCCAAGTTTGGGGAGTTGAAGGGATAAGGGGATAGGGGATAGGGGATTGAAGTTTGTCGTTTGAAACAAGAATGTTCTTGTTGTCAGTGTGGGAGTATGTCACCCCTAGATACTTTTAAGCCTGCAATTTAGAATTAAAAGGTGAGTAGTTAGTGATTAGTAGTGAATAGTTTCTAACAAAAACCATTACCTATTAATCATCAACAACCCACAAATAACTACTTAACCATAATTCTAATTATGCTGATTGCCAAAGCTGCTCAAAATATACAAGCTGTTTCTGTTACAGTCCCTTCTCAAACAGATCAGACTCATAAGCCAACATCTGTCAAGCAAACAAATGAGAATGTCGGCTTGTTTGCACTAGTTTTCATTAGTTCTTTGATCATGGGCTTTATTTTAGGAAAGTATCAGTCTAATAGGTACAAAAAGCAGCGTGAACAACAAATGGCTAAGATTATTAAAGAATTTGAAACCTTGAAACATCAACACAAGATGATTTTTAATTCGGAGGAACAGATGGCTCTTGAGAGGAAAAAGCAAATTGAAATGTTAGAGAGAATATGGAAAATAAAGCCTTAGAACAGATTTCTACTTAAATAAAAAGCAAATTAAAATTTTAGAGAGAATATGGAAGATTAAACTTTAATTTATATCGCAAAACCAAGATCCCCGACTTCTTAGAGAAGTCGGGGATCTTGTCTCTCACGAATGATTTAGCTGGAACAGCAAGAAGCCTCTCACCGAAGCGAAGGGAGGTGATGAGATGAATTGCGAGTAAGTTGACGACAGTTTTCCAACCAATGCCGTAAGGCGAGGAAGGAAAACATGGAGGAAGCGAGCAAAATATTTCATAAATTTGATATAATAGATTTGGTTAACTTCACCCCTATTGGTGACTGATAAGCCTCTGCCCAGTAGCATTGCGACTATTGGTAAGCGACTCCGTTGCACAGCATAGAAGTAAGTAGGCACATCTTGATTAATACAAATCACCTCCGGGTTTGTCCTATAGTGCGAAAAGATGCAGCATCTCATCCAGGGCAGTAAAATTTGTAGGGTACAAGGTCAGAAATTGCATAGTCTGCGGTAGGGCATTCCGTGGACTTAA
>NZ_JBHFLM010000193.1:0-31716 GCF_041928655.1 Pelatocladus sp. BLCC-F211
TTAGTCATTTACGTAATTTCACATCTTGTTTAGTTATATAAGCTTCTTTTTTCTACTTAAAACTTTTCTCACTTCTGGAGTCACTTTTTTACACTCCTATTGCCTAATTAGTGGTTTATCCCCAGAGGTGCAAGATATAAGCTAACAGATAGAGCATTAAAGTGGTTAGAAAATAACGAGTACAGTAATCTTATTTTGAAGTGGAATACCTCATTATGGGGTGAGATTCCCGCCGATTTTGGTCGAAAGTAGAATTAGTGTCTTGCTGTCTTGGTGGTCAAAAATCGAGCGTTATTGAACCACATAGACGCGCCAGCGGCTTCCCGCAGGGTAGACACAAAGACACTAAGTTTTTCCAATTGAATTGGACTAAATAGATAGTAGTATTTCTTCATCCACAGAAAAATCAATTTCTGCTTGATTTCGCCCTGACACTAAATAATCATTCTCAAAGGAATCTTTTAACCCAGAAATCAAATCATACTCAGGTGTCCAATCTAGTTGAGTCATGGCTTTATTGACTGAAGCGAAAAAGTGCTGTGTTCGCAAGGGGAATGCTTTACGCTTACCAAAGTCAAACTTTTTCGGGTCGTAATGAATGATTTTAAGATCATCTGGTGATTTTCCCACCGCAACAGCACAAGCACGGGCTAAACCATCAAATGTGACAAAGCGATCGCCTGAAATATTGTAAATTTGTCTAATTGCTTGGGAATTACCTAAAACTTTGGTCATTGCTGTTGCTAAGTCTTTGACATGGCCTAGCTGGGTGATATGTAAACCATTACCGGGGATCGGAATTGGGCGATCGCGCACAATTCTGTCAAAAAACCAAGCTTCTAAATCGTTATAGTTCTGTGGTCCATAAATATATGTGGGACGAATAGAAGTAAAGGGAATTCCTTGTTGTATTAAGTAAGCTTCGGTTTCATGCTTACCTTTGTGGCGACTTTTGGGATCGACTGTATCACCTTCAATGTGAGGCATTTGGTCGGATTTGAGGTATACTCCAGCAGAACTCATGTAGACAAAATTTTGTACACGCCCTTGAAAAATTTCTGCAAGTGGTTGAGTATCAGTAAGTTCCCGCCCGTTATTGTCAAAAATGACATCAAAATTCTCTTGAGAAAGTTTTTCTTTTAATAGGGTGGTGTCAGTGCGATCGCCTGTAATTTGTCCTACACCCTCAACTGGTGCTGGACGATTACCGCGATTAAAAAGCACTACTTCATGTCCTTGTTGCACCAGCAGTTGTGTGAGGTAAACACCGATGAATCGAGTACCACCCATGATTAGAATTCGCATAAATCCCCAATTTTTATGTCAGTTACCTTTTAAAGAGATTGCGGAATAGGGATAGGGGAAGGGGGACAAGGGAGACTTATCAGTTATCAGTTATCAAATTAAACTGCTCACTGTTAACTGTTAACTGATTCATGCCCAACCCCCAATCCCCGATCCCTGATCCCCAATCTCCAATCCCCAATTTGAGGTTATCAGCTTGTGGAACCTATTTTGAGAAGATAACGTCTTTTATTGAATATGGGGCATTTCCCATTTTCAATGACAACGGGAAACTTTTCAGTTAACCTCACAATTCACATGTACTTTTTTTTACCTATTAATTAAAGTTAGCTGTGCCCTTGAAATATGCTTTGGTGCATGAGTGGCTGACACCTAAAGCCACTGGTGGTTCAGAACTAGTTGTGCGGGAAATTCTGAACTCTATTGATGCGGACTTATATGCCCTCATCGATTTTGAATCTCGCAATCCAGACAGCTATTTATATAAACGTCAGATTGGCACGACGTTTCTTCAATACTTCCCCTTTGCTCATAAAGGTGTACAAAAATACCTACCTTTTTTACCCTTAGCAATTGAACAACTCGATTTGCGTGGGTATGATGTCATTCTTTCTTCATCTCATGCTGTTGCTAAAGGAGTTCTCACTTCCCCTGAACAGCTACATATTTGCTATTGCCATAGTCCCATGCGCTACGCTTGGGACTTAACTTTTGATTATCTGCACCAAAGCAAACTAGGTAAAGGTGTACCTGGTTGGATAACACGATATTTATTACATAATTTACGTATATGGGATGTATCGAGTGCTAATCGTGTTGATTATTTTGTTGCTAATTCCCATCATACAGCTCGTCGAATTTGGCGTTGCTACCGACGGAAATCAACTGTGATTTATCCGCCTGTTAATATCGAAAATTTTGCTTTTTCACCTGACAAAGAAGACTTTTATCTAACTGTTTCCCGATTAGTTAGTTACAAACAAGTATCTCTAATTGTCAGAGCTTTCAACCAAATGCAAAAAAAATTAGTAGTAATTGGCACAGGCCCAGAAATGAAAAAAATTCGTCAAATAGCAAACTCAAATATACAAATTCTCGGTTGGCAGCCTGATGAGGTTGTAAAAAAATATATGGCTTATGCTAAAGGTTTTGTATATGCAGCTTGTGAAGATTTTGGCATTGCCTTAGTAGAAGCACAAGCTTGTGGTACGCCAGTGATTGCCTACGACGCTGGCGGTGCAAAAGAAACGGTACGGGATATCCGCACTTGGGGAGATCAGGGAACGGGTATATTGTTTGAGGAACAAAAAGAAGCGTCTCTAATTAGGGCGACAGAAACTTTAGAAGCCTCTTACAGTAAATTCAATCTAGAATATGTCAGATCGCACGCAGAACAGTTTCAAACACAAATCTTTGCCCAGCGTTATCTAGAATTTTTACAGAGGTGTATCGAAAAAAAATTATCCAAATAGATGTGAGATATTGTTTTTGCAGAAGCTTTTGGAAAATTGCTCCCAGAAGCACCTGCATTTGGCTTTAAGATTGGGACTATGTGTGGTGTGGATTATTAAGGAGTATGATGACTGCCCAGAGCTCACTCCTCTCCGGCAAGCGCTCGCGTAGCGCATCCGGGACGGGGCGTTCTTTCACAGACAGCCCCTCTTTGCCTGAAAGACGATCACCATCTGGCGAAGCCAGGTTAACGTGGATCGGGCGATCGCGTACGTTCTTAAAACGCGGTCAACCAGTAAAGACGCCTAGAGTTAAACCTAGAGGTCTGTCCTTTCAGGCTCTCAACGGAGAGTTTACTAAACGACTATTTGATATTGTCTTTTCGCTTTCTGTACTAATCTTGTTTTCTCCCGTCTATTTAATTTTGGCCTTGCTAATTGCTTTAAGCTCAGAAGGCCCAATTTTTTATGTCCAAGAACGGGTTGGTAAAAACTACAAGCCTTTCAATTGTATTAAATTCCGCACCATGGTGACGAACGCTGACGAAATTCTCATGCAAATGATGGATACATCGCCAGAGTTGCGGCAAGAATTTGAAAGCACTTTCAAACTCAAACACGACCCTCGAATTACAATGATCGGTAAATTTTTACGAATTACCAGTTTGGACGAATTTCCTCAATTTTGGAATGTTCTCAAAGGAGACATGAGCGTTGTTGGTCCACGACCGTTAGTAGCGGAAGAATTACCAAAATACGGTTATTACATTGACCAAATCTTAACTATCCGACCTGGCATAACTGGATTATGGCAAGTCTCTGGTCGTAATGACATTCCCTATCCTCGGCGAGTCCAAATAGACCTGCATTATGTGAAATTCCGGAATTTTTGGCTCGATCTATGGATTGTTTTGAAAACGATTCGTGTGGTAATCATACCAAAAGATAACGGAGCTTACTGAAAAAGTACCACACCTTGATTTCGTGGGTCATTAACAAAAGCGACGGGGATGCTACACCCACATCCGCGGTGTAGAGGAAAGTCGCCCCGTCGTCATCAAGGATCATTGGTAATCAGTAATGGGAAAACTAATTACCAAATTCCTCGCCTCCTTGTGAGCGAGGAATTTTAATCAATTATTTTGCTAATGATTCCAACTTTATAATTTCTTCACAATTATACGGATATATAAACTTTCAGTAAAAAATTGCAGAAAATATAGACAGCTTCGACAAATTTATTTGTTTGAATTAGGAAAGTTCCTGAAAATAATCTAAAATCGGCATATTTACTGAGGTGAAATAACATAGAAGCAAGGAAACTCGTAGGTTTCCCATTGGGCAATTGAGCAAATTCCTGCTAAGTTGTACCAGGTCGCTTGTATAAATAATCATCAGAAACGACAAGGGATAATTGAGCATGACGCAACAAAAGCGAGCGTTGATCACTGGTATTACCGGTCAAGATGGTTCCTACTTAAGTGAATTTTTACTTGAACAAGGTTACGAGGTTCATGGAATTATTCGTCGGACTTCCACCTTTAACACAGACCGCATCGACCATATTTACGAAGACCCTCACAAAGAAGGAGTGCGGCTGTTTCTTCACTACGGGGATCTGACAGATGGTACTACACTGCGCCGCATCTTAGAAGAAGTCCAACCAACAGAGATTTACAATTTGGGCGCTCAATCCCATGTAAGGGTCAGCTTTGATGCACCAGAATACACAGTTGATGCAGTGGGAATGGGAACACTGCGTCTGTTGGAAGCAATTCGCGACTATCAACACCGTACAGGTATTCAAGTGCGCTTCTACCAAGCTGGTTCTTCAGAAATGTTTGGTTTGGTACAAGAAGTACCCCAAAAGGAAACTACGCCTTTTTATCCCCGCAGCCCCTACGCCTGTGCTAAGGTTTATGCCCACTGGCAAACAGTAAACTACCGAGAATCTTACGGCTTATTTGCGTGTAATGGGATACTGTTTAACCACGAATCACCGAGACGAGGTGAAACCTTTGTCACACGTAAAATTACAATGGCTGTAGCCCGCATTTTTGCTGGTAGACAGAAAAAACTATATATGGGTAATCTAGATTCCAAGCGGGATTGGGGTTATGCCAAAGATTACGTCAAAGCAATGTGGATGATGTTGCAGCAAGACGAACCTGACGACTATGTGATTGCCACTGGTGAAACCCACACGGTACAAGAGTTTCTGGAAATGGCGTTTGGTTATGTAAATCTCAATTGGCAAGATTATGTGGAATTTGATCCACGCTATCTCCGCCCAGCAGAAGTAGACTTGTTGATTGGTGATCCAACAAAAGCCCAGCAAAAATTGAACTGGAAACCTTCAGTAACATTTGAGGAACTAGTTTCCTTAATGGTGGAAGCAGACTTACAAGCTTTAGGTTTGACTTCTCCCAATGGGAAATTAGCAAACGCAATTCTGGATAATGCCATGATTCGGCAGGAAGTAGGGGTGCTGCATCTGTGAACAAGATCCACGAGAACAAAAGATGAACACCTTGGAACTCAAAGATAAACGCATTCTTGTGACTGGAGGAACTGGTTTCCTGGGACGTCAGGTAGTTAACCAGTTATGTAAAGCTGGAGCTAATCCAGAAAAAATTACATTACCGCGATCGCGTGATTGTGATTTACGGCTGATGGAAAACTGCCAGCGTGCAGTTGATCAACAAGATATTGTCATTCACTTAGCAGCTCATGTCGGCGGTATTGGTCTGAACCGAGAAAAACCTGCCGAATTATTTTACGACAATTTGATGATGGGAACCCAGCTAATTCATGCTGCCTATGAAGTTGGCGTAGAAAAATTCGTTTGTGTGGGTACTATTTGTGCTTATCCCAAATTTACCCCAGTACCATTCAAAGAAGATGACCTATGGAATGGTTATCCAGAGGAAACTAACGCCCCCTACGGAATAGCGAAAAAAGCGCTTTTAGTCCAATTGCAATCCTACCGTCAACAATATGGCTTTAATGGGATTTATCTTTTGCCAGTGAATTTATATGGCCCAGAAGATAATTTTGACCCCAGAAGTTCCCATGTTATCCCAGCGTTAATTCGTAAAGTTCACGAAGCCCAAATAAAGGGAGAAAAGCAAATCCCTGTTTGGGGTGATGGTAGTCCTACCCGCGAGTTTCTCTATTCAGAAGATGCAGCGCGGGGTATTGTCATGGGAACGCAATTTTATAACGACTCAGAACCCGTGAATTTGGGAACTGGTTATGAAATCTCCATCCGTGACTTGATTAACCTAATTTGTGAATTGATGGAGTATGACGGCGAAATTGTTTGGGAAACCGATAAACCCAACGGTCAACCCCGCCGTTGCTTGGATACCGAAAGGGCAAAACAAGCCTTTGGTTTTACTGCCCAGGTAGACTTTAAGCAAGGGTTGAAAAATACGATTGAATGGTGGCGTCAAAACGCTGCTTAAAAAGTAAGTAAGTCACCGTAAAATTCAATGTTTGTAGTAAGCGCTGAAGCGCTTACTAAGAACTAATTTGCAAGTTTTACTTTTCTTTACATAGTTCGGTTTATTCGCGCCGACTTACTTCAGGTGGGCAATTTGCCCTGTGTAACCTGTAATTACACTTTGACCAAAACTTCTTTGAAGTTTTGGTCATTCTAGTTACTTATTAAAAAATTCTCCGCGTCACCGTGTCTCAATATCTCCGCGTCGTTTTGCTCGTCAATTTTCAAGTGGACATGATATAAATTAAAAAATTTGGGTATTAACCAAAATAGAAGCCCAAGAAGATTTTCAGGGATTAAAACTGAATTTTTACATTGGCGATCGCAATCCAAAGTAGTGTCAAAATTAACATTTATTAACACTATTCTCTATGATTTTAGCTTAAAAATATGCTATCTACCGTTGAACGTTTATTATTTGTTCGCAGAGTACCTATTTTTAAAGAACTACGCGATGATTTTATCGTTCGCTTGGCTTCTGTCATGGATGAATTATCATTTCCAGGGAATTACACTATTTTTAATGAGGGAGACGAAGGGCGATCGCTTTATATTGTAGTTTCCGGTAAAGTCAAAGTTCATATTGGTAAACAACAACTTGCTATCTTTCCCAAAGGCGAATCCTTTGGTGAAATGGCTGTATTTGATGCTCAACCACGTTCCGCTTCCGCCACAACTTTAGAAGCTTGTGAATGCTTGAAATTGACACAAGAACAACTTTATGAGGCAATTGATGAAATTCCTGAAATCGCTGTGAATATCATTGGTATTCTCTCCCGACGAATTCGAGAACTGAACGATAAAATAAATGCGATATAAATTCTTTTTTAAGTAAAAAATACAGATTGCTCAACAACTCAATGTTGACGTAGAAGTTGTCCGGCTTGCTGCACAGCAGAACGCGGATAAGTAACTTCTACAACTATTCTACTCACCCAAACATCGTCTTAAAAACCTCTGGGGAATTTCTAGGGAAGCACCCCAATGCATATGAATATAAGAGGCGTGAAGATTGAGATGTGATGAATTAGATCCCCATCCTTCACACCCTGTAAATTCTTCATTATCAAAGCGATAAGTTTGAAATAGTGGCTGTTCAAAATTGGACATTAAATAGGAACGATGAAACTCATGTCCATAAACTGTTGTTCCTGCATTTACTAACAAACTATCTTGCTGGGTAACAGCGCGGCGATATCCCAAAGTTAAACGCCCACTCATAACTGCGGTTGTGGGTAATACTCCCACCATCGACCAAGATTTACCAGCAAAATCGATAACTTGCTCACACAAATACATCAACCCACCACACTCGGCAATTGTTGGCATTCCTGCGAGAATTGCTGTCTTAACTGCTGCTTGAGCAACAGTATTTTCCGCAAGTGACTGGGCAAATACCTCTGGAAACCCACCACCAAAATACATACCTTGGACTCCTTCTGGTAGCTGAGGATCTTCTAAAGGACTCCAAAAAATCAACTCTGCACCTAGTTGTTGTAACAAGTCGAGATTGTCTTGGTAGTAAAAATTAAAAGCGCGATCGCGTGCCACAGCAACCCTAACGGGAGAGGGAGGAGAAGAAGACGCGGAGAGGTTGTTAATAACATCTCCACATCCCCGCGTCCCTGCGTCTATTCTCAGCAACGGTAACAACCTCTTCCAATCAAAGCAATTGTCACCCAAATCAGCAAATCGCTCAATCAAAGCATTGAGTTCGGGAAGTTCAACTGTGGGTACTAAACCGAGGTGGCGATCAGGAATGGTAATGTTATCTTGGCGACGCAGTACACCCAGAATCGGTAATTTTAGCGGTGCAAGAGAATCTTTGAGCAATTGTAAGTGGCGATCGCTACCCACACGATTTAAGATTAATCCGGCTATTTTAATTCTGGGATCAAAAGAATTATAACCGTGAGCGATCGCAGCCACAGAACCAGATAAGCGGCTGCAATCAATCACTAATACTACAGGTAAATCTAGCAGTCTTGCTATATGAGCAGTACTGGCATAATCATTAACCCCACCCCCTCCCCTTAGTAAGGGAGGGGTTACTCCATCAAACAACCCCATCACGCCTTCAATTAGGGCATAATCTATTCCTTGACTGTGACGAGTAAAACACTGCTGTACGTACGTTTCTGAAGATAAGATGGGGTCTAAATTCCGACAAGCACGTCCAGTTACATGCTGATGAAACATCGGATCTATATAATCCGGCCCTACTTTGAAAGATTGTACTTGGTGCGATCGCCGACATAAAGACGCCAGCAGGGTGAGTGTGACTGTTGTCTTACCCACCCCGCTACGTTCTCCTGCAATAATTAAAGCCATAGCAATTTTAGATTTTAGATTTTAGATTTTAGATTTTATACGCAATCCAAAATCCATAGACGCCCTATGGGCGGCTTCCCGTAGGGTAATCCAAAATCCAAAATAGAATTACCCATTCCCTAATTTAAGTATTTGTCCTATAACTGCGAGGCTTTCTTCAAACAGCGCTTCATTTCCCCAACGTTGTACCTGTTGACTCAACAAAACTTCGGCTTTCTGTTCAGAAAGTGAAGTTACCTGCTGGAATAATCCAGCAGATTGGGCGCCACCTTGGGTTTCCATCCGCATACAACCGCCAGTTTCCGTACAGATTACAGTACCGCAGTTGGCTTGGCGATTGGTAGAACTTAAGCGTAAAGCGATCAAGTCACCTTGAACTTCGCCCACATCAGCCACAGGAACTCCTGCTAATTCCGCTTCTACTTGCCGTTGGTTATCGGTGCTAAAGCTGACGCGGGTAATATCATAATCATCGCTTTCTTTTTGATAAGAAACCGGACGCCAATTCAAACGACTTGCCAACCAACCTAAAAAGAGTAACGCCTGTGTGGAGTTACCTTTTTCGTAATCAATATTTACTTTGTCAATCTCAATTAAGGCGGCGCGACGCTGGGGTGGATCGTAGGCTTCTGCTGTCAATTCTTGCCATGCGGAGAGGCGACGCCAGTTCAAGTCAGCCACAGGTACACCACTTTCCACTAATGCTTGTAGGCTGAGTAAATCTGTTTCTGGCTTGTTAAAGTTGCAAGAATCTACGATGACGTTATTGCATACTGCTGCCAAGCGTTTGAATAAACCGTTGTTGGCGTCTGGCGTGGCTTTCCACCACAAAAACTTAGGTAAACCGCCAATCGTCAATTCTGGTATCATACCACCAATCCGCTCTAGGGCGGCGGCGGTTCCGGTAAGGGTGATGTATTCACAGCACACCAGAGTAGTGGATGCACCTTTTTGAATGGGACAGTAGGCAGAGACTTGTGCTTTCACGCCTTCGTCTTCTCCAACTACTGGTAAAAGAGTAATAATCCGACAGGGGTTACGCAGAGCAATTTCGTCTGCAATTCTGGGACTTTTGGCATCTAATCCATAGGATGCAGCCCCATTTTCTGTTGTTCCACTCTTGTAACGTTTGGCAACTTCTTCCCGCAACAGAGTTAAAGTTTCCTCTGTAGCTGTTCCAGTTTCAGTTAATCCGTACTTTTTCTGTAATTCCCGCAGTGCTGCTTGGGTTTGCGGACCAGGGATACCATCAATTGGGCCATTGTAAAATCCCAAAGCAGCGAGTAAATGTTGGGTTTCTTCCGACTCATAAACCACCAAAGTAAATGTGGTTGCTCTTGTCGCTGCTGGAAGTGTACCATCTTCGCCAGCTATGCCGTAACTTTGCCAAATTTGGCTGAGTTCCGCTTCGATATCTGTTAGCGAAACATCCTTGGGAGCCTGTAGTGAAAAAATAGTAGGGGCTTGGGGAGTCATAAGAATAATTTTGGATTTTGGATTTTGCGAAAAGTTTGTAGACGCTTTGCGGCTACCTTTGGTAGGCGCGTTAGCGACTTCTGCAAGTAGCCACTCCGTGTCTACCCGAAGGGTGCGCCGGAAGCCGGCGCTCAAAGCTTTTCAAGACGGATTTTGGATTAGGATTTTAGATTTTGGATTGTTGGTTGTTGGTTGTTGATTGTCAAAAATAACTTTTAACCAGTCTCTTCCAATCTAAAATCTAAAATCTAAAATTTTTAGAGTCTGCGCCAACGGCGACCATCTTGGTTAATCAATAATTCCGCTTCCACGGGTTCCCAAGTTCCGGCTTCATAGTGGGGAATAGTTGTTGGATCTGCGGGTGCATCCCACACAGAAAGGGCTGGTGTGACAACCTGCCAAGCAGCTTCTACTTCGTCTCCCCGTGTAAACAATGTTTGATCGCCCATCATACAATCTAAAAATAGGCGATCGTAGGCATCAGAAGTTGCAGTGATGCCAAAGGAACCATAACTAAAGTCCATATCAACCGAACGAGTCCGGAAATCTGCCCCAGGCATCTTGACTTCAAACCGCAGGGAAATACCTTCATTCGGCTGAATCCGCATTGCTAAAATATTGGCATTCATCTGTTGCGCTGCGGATTGAAACATCCGAGAAGGAACTTCGCGGAAGTGGATAGAAATTTCGCTCACTTTTTTTGGCATTCGCTTACCAGTACGCAGGTAAAAGGGAACTCCTTGCCAGCGCCAGTTGTCAACGAGAAACTTCATCGCTACGTAAGTAGGTGTTGTCGAATTGGGGTTGACTCCTGGTTCTTCTCTATACCCAGGCACAGGCTTACCTTTCATCCAGCCTGCGCTGTATTGCCCACGCACAGCCGAAAGATTTAAATTATTGATATCTGCCAAGCGTGTAGCTTGTAGTACCTTTACTTTTTCCGTACGGATACTATCTGCATCCATCGCGTTGGGAGCTTCCATTGCTGTCAAGCAATAAAGTTGCATCAAGTGATTTTGCAACATGTCCCGCAGGGCGCCGGAGCTTTCATAGTAGCCAGCCCGGTCTTCTACTCCGACGGTTTCAGCTACGGTAATCTGCACGTGATCAACAAAGCGACGATTCCATAACGGCTCAAAAATAGCATTAGCAAAGCGAAATACTAGTAAATTTTGAACTGTATCTTTACCTAAGTAATGGTCAATGCGGTAGACTTGCTGTTCTTTACAATATTTCTGCACTACTAAGTTCAGACTTTTAGCCGAAGCCAAATCTCGACCAAAGGGTTTTTCAATGACTAGACGATGTTTGTAGGGATCGTCGAGCATTCCCCCGGTTCCTAGTTGTTTAATTGCTTCTGCAAAGAAGTTGGGAGCCACAGAAAGGTAGAACATCCGGTTTCCTCGTGTTCCCCGTTTCTCGTCTAACTCCTGCAAAAAAGTCTTGAGTTTATGATAATCTTCGGGCTTATCAATATTACCAGAGCAGTAAAATAATCCTTGAGAAAAGTCCTGCCAGAGTTCCTCTGGACCGACACCACCATGAACCTCTTCCATACCTTTTCGCATTTGTTCACGGAAGTATTCATGGCTCCAGTCCCGACGTGCTACGCCAACAATAGTTGTCTCTGGTGGAATGCGTCTCTCGCGTCTTAATTTATATAGTGATGGCACAAGTTTGCGCCAAGTAAGGTCTCCAGAAGCACCAAAGATGACTATAATTTGGGGTTCGGCCATCCCTTGCTGTTGCAGACCGACCCGCAAAGGATTTTCTAGCAGACTGACCATAGGAATGAATTTTGAATTTTAGGTTTGAGATGTTGGATTAGGGATCGAGGATCGGGGAAGGTAGGGGTCCCCTTTGGGGCGAAGGGGCAGGTGGGGCCCACTCCCTTGAGGGGGATTAGGGGCGAAGGGGCAACGGGGATTGGGGGATCGGGGAAGAGATTTGTTAAATAATTCTCCCTTGTCCCCCTTGTCTCCCTTGTCCCCCTTCCCTTGTCCCTTAATTCTTATACTGGCGACAACTGCTTGACTTTGTTTTCTAAAGAATCCATTAAGGATTGGAAGGGCTTGACAAATTTGTCGATTCCCTCTGTAAGCAGTTCGTCCATCACTGTGTTGATGTCGATGTTCACGTCTGGATCTTTGAGGTTTTCGATCAGGTTGTAAGCCTCATCTACGTCTGTTTCCACCCGGTTAGCGACATCGCAGTGGTCAGCACAAGCTTCGATGGTTGCTGGTGGTAAGGTATTTACGGTGTCCTGACCAATCAACTCATCGACATACATGACGTCGCTGTATTGGGGGTCTTTGGTGCTGGTGCTAGCCCACAGCAGGCGCTGCACTTTTGCACCTTTGGCCGCCAATGCTTGCCAACGATCGCTTTGCACAATCTTTTTATATTCCTGATAAGCAATCTTTGCATTAGCGATCGCTACTTTTCCTTTAATTGCTTTTAGCTTTGCTTCAACATTGAGATCGTCAACGCCTTTGGCTAGTTTGGCATCAATTTTACCGTCAATGTTGCTGTCAATTCGGCTGAGGAAGAAGCTCGCTACTGATGCAATTTTGCTGATATCTTTACCTGCTGCTGCTCGTTTCTCTAAGCCGCGAATATAAGCCCAAGCTGTGTTAATGTAGCTTTCTACGGAGAACAGCAGCGTGATATTGACATTAATTCCTTCGGATATTACCTGCTCAACTGCTGGCAAACCGGGTTTTGTGCCAGGAATTTTGATCATGACGTTTTCCCGGCCAATTTCTTGAAAGTAACGACGAGCTTCAGAAATTGTGGCTTCGGTATCATGAGCAATTGTTGGTGGTACTTCTATGCTGACATAACCATCCAACCTATTCGAGGCTTCGTAAACTGGGCGCAGAATATCACAAGCATCACGGATATCTTGAAATACCAGTGATTCATAAATTTTGTAAGTTGGCAATCCTGCTTTAATTCCAGTTTCGATATCTTGGTCATAAATAGCATTACCAGCGATCGCTTTTTCAAAAATAGTTGGATTAGAAGTAATGCCACAAATACCTTTATTTTCCACTAAATCTTTCAATTCACCAGACTTAATAATGTCACGGGTCAAATTATCCATCCAGATACTTTGACCGTAATTTTTGATCTCTAATAAATGATTTGTCGTCATATTTTTTCCCTCCTGCTTCTTCTCTTGGCTAGAGAAATTTTCCAACCTAGTTAGTTGTTGGTTGTTGCTGATTTCCCACTAACCACCAACGACTAACTACTAACCCTTTTTACTAATGGCCGTTTTGAATAAAAGACTCTACTTTCGCCACATCCTCTCTACTACCAATAATCAGAGGTGTACGTTGATGTAGTTTCTTTGGTACCACGTCCAAAATATTTTCATGTCCGGTTGTAGCTCGACCACCTGCTTGCTCGATCAAAAAAGCAAGGGGAGCTGTTTCATAAAGTAAGCGTAGTTTACCTTCTGGTTTTTGAGCAGTTCCAGGATAGAGAAACACACCGCCTTGAATTAACACCCTGTGGACATCACTAACCATTGCCCCACTGTAACGAGCGCTATAACCTTCTGTACGATGAACGTAACGGATATATTCCCGAATTGATTCATCCCATTGCCAAAAGTTGCCCTCGTTCACGCTATACACCGGACCATGGGCAGGAATCTGAATATTCTCTTCAGTAAGGATAAACTCCCCTAAACTAGGGTCAAGCGTAAAGGAATGAACGCCCCTTCCTATAGTATAGACCAGCATCGTACTGGGTCCATACAGGATATATCCAGCAGCAATTTGTTTACGTCCCGTTGCAAGCAAATCTTTTGCTGTACCATCAATATCTTCTCCTTCCTGTTGACGAATTGAGAAGATGGAACCCAAACTCAAATTAATATCAGTGTTAGATGAACCATCAATGGGGTCATACAGCAAAGTGTAGCGGCCAATGGGACAGTTTTCGGGGATATAGTATGGATTTTCCATTTCTTCAGAAGCCAAGCGACATACTAACCCGCTTTGCTTAAATACCGCGATAAATACGTCATTGGCATAGACATCCATTTTTTTCACAGATTCGCCCTGGACGTTAGTCTCGCCTGTAAATCCGAGAACACCTTCCATTAAACCAGCGCGACTGAGATGACGAGCAATGAGTTTGCCAGCCAAGCCAATACGATTCATCAGCGCACTTAAATCCTGTGCCTGTGGCGAAAAAGTCTGGAGTTGTTGCAGGACGTGACGGGATAAAGTAGTACAATCACGATCTAAGCTGCGGTTAGCTGTAGCATCTTTAATGGACTGCTCTAAAGATTCTGCTGCTTTCGTCATTATCTTTGTCCTCCATAGCAATTAGCTATTTGTTGGGTTACTCCCGTGCCTTGCAACTTGTGGTTGCTGCCTCTATCTTAGAAAGTTAATTTGACAATTCAGAGGTGACTTTAGACAAACTAAAGAAATCAACCTTTTATCACGCTCAATTAAAGTCGTTTGCTCATTTGAGATGGTTTTTCAGGCAAATCTACCTAGTCTTACAAGTAATCTAAATTTCTTCACTAATGCACCAGTCATTAGTAATAATGACCGATGATTCCTCCCAGGGTACAGGAAAGCGGATTTATCCGTGGAATCAATTCCATTCTCCAAAATCCTGTTGGAGGATGACCGATGATTAAACTCTCAATCAAATAGCAATAACCAACTAGTCGGGAACTTTTCTTAGAATTCACAACTAGCTGGCTATTTAGCTGCTATTTAATTTTTGGTCGATCCACTGCCTTTTGGTTACTTGACGTAACTTATATCTTGCCTAAAAAGCAAGCAATTTGCTATTATTATCTTTCATCAGTTTTAAAAGATATATATTACCTTTTCGCCCAACTACCTCGTCGGTTATCCTCCCTTGGTCTTGCCTTGTTGACTTTGAGTTGACGGCCCATCCATTCAGCGCCATCTAATTCTGTAATCGCTGTATCTTCTTGGGCATCATCATCCATTTCAACAAAAGCAAACCCGCGCAGTCTACCCGTATCGCGGTCGGTCGGTAACACAACTCTTTTAACCTGGCCGTATTCGGCAAAAACAGCTTTCAAATCGTCTTCGGTAGCGCTGTAGGAGAGATTTCCAACGTAAATAGTCATTTGGATCACGTAAGTCTCAACTCGAGGCGGAAAATTCAGCTCAATAGTAAAGTTAACAAGAAACGAAAATAATTTCGTCTAGTCTAACATTTAGGCTTAATTTTTCGCGTACGCTCATATGATAACCGATCTTGACATTTTTTAAAGTATGAGATTTTACAAACAGCTTTAACTTCAAATCAGTCTCTCTTATATGTGGAGTTTGGCTGATGGTAAGGTGAATTTTTCAAAAATTTATTCATACTATTTCCACCAAATATACCTATTTATGCAGATGCGGGATTTGCCGAGTTACCAGTGCATTGATTGGAACAAAAAACAACAACCCTTTGCGAACATATGTTCTCTCTACCAGAATAGCTACGCGATCGCACTTAATCCTAAAAGTATATTCAACTATTACTTCTCAGTAGTCATTTATCTTTGATCATTAATTATTCTTTGTTGTTATAATCCACCGCAACGTGAATTCGATGGATTTCATTAGCCCAACATCCCGCCCTTAAATCAATTACTGGCTCATAGCAAAAACCCACTTAAAGTGGGTTTAAGAGGTAGTTTTCTTTTTAGTTTATAAATAACGTGAACTGCTCAATGACCAATGATCAATGGCTGTGTTATTTATTCAATAGCTATTGATTGAGGACCACTAGACCTACCATTAGTTTGTTCAACAGTAGAAGCTGTATGAATATTTGAGCCAGTTTGTTGATCAAGCCAGCTTTTAACAGGGTCGTCAGCAAGATTGAGTCGCAGTACCCCAGAGAAGAAACCACCCACGAATGATACTGGGTGCTGGGCAAATTGTTGAAAAATAGGCGTCAGTTCATCAATGAACATAGGTAATGTCCTGGCGTTAACATCAAAAATTGTTAATTTACCCTTAATCTTAGCGTGTGCAGTGCTCCTTGGTTAGTGAGCGTGTTTGTAAAAATCAACAGCACCAATACCGTGCTTTTCTAGTAGTTCAGTAAAAAATTGTTTAACATGTACTTTTGCAAACAAACGTTGCAATTCGTAGCCTCCAAATCGGTAAAGTTCATATCCTGCTAACCGAAGTTCTCTATCAGCAGCTACCATTTCAGCATACTTTTTAGGACTTGCCACATTGCCATCTGCATAATGTTGTTTGCCATCAACTTCAATCACAACACGTTCTTTATTAGAGAACAGTATTAAAAAATCCATTCTTTGCCGTTTAAGTATTTGATGACCAGTTCGCTCTTTTAAAGTCTTTGGATCATAATGCAGATAAACTTGGGGAAGCAATGCTGGAAAATTTCTGCCAAACTTATCTCGTAGTTGATAGTATGTGTTAAACAGCAAAGCTTCTGGTTCAGATTCTATAGATTGTTGAAGACGTTCGAGTAAATCGTTTTCAATTTCTTTACTAGCAAATAGACGGTTATAATATTTTTTCGCCCACCATTTCACTAAGTTTTTCCATGTGATACCACTATTATGAATAGGCAAATCATACACCAAACAGTATTTATTATTTGCAACAATTTCAATTTTATTGCTTATTAAATCTCTAAAAATAATTTCAGGTTTTGGCCCATTTGTAGCAAAAATTAGCATAAGCTTCAAGGTATTAATTAAGTTCCTGTAAAGACGATTGCTTGAGTGTTTCTAAAGGATAAAATCCAAAATGAGACACTCATTCCACAAGACTAGAAGCCTACACTCATGGAGAGTGTAGGTAGTTCCTAATAAATTAATTACATTGGATTCTCTTCAGGCATCATACATTTATCTGAATCACAACCCGCGGGTCCAACTTCCATTAATTCACCGAAATCATAACGACTCAATGCTGTATGAAAATCATGCGTTTTCCGACGTACTATGATTTCTTGCATAAGTTTATCGTACTGCTCCTTTGTAATTGGTTCAAAGGGCAAGCGTGGAAAAGTTTGATGATCGTCAAATCGTGCTAAAAGAGCTGCACTGATATAACCTTCATCATCACGAATAGTTTCGTATATACGACTTCCCAAAGCTTCTATTTCTTGCTCTCGCAGTTCAATTGTAGCAGATGTATTATGCGTCACATAAAATTTCTGCACCTGCATATAGAAATCCATTTGAGATAAAGCGCTAAATTGACTAATGTCAACTTGATCAGCGCCTGGTAAATCAGCCCAAGGAACAGCGACCGGAATTTCTACCAACCACTCACTGACTCTAGAATCAAAGGGGTCATGTAATAAATTCCCCTGTTCATCTTTATCAGATTGAGAAGGTATGACATTGTAACCATAGTCAATACATGCTAAGGCTACTGGGTCATTTTTACGGAAAGTGATTCTGCGAATGAATCTTTGAGCTTTGGGGGGGTGCCATCCTGGAGAAGCACTAGTCAACAAAGATTTTGTACCACTAGGTTGAACAGTGGTGCAACGATTTGGATGTTTAAGATTGTGCTTTGAGCAATAATCCCAAACTACCCGATGCACAATATCTTTCCAGGTACTCAAGTATTTTTCTTCTTCACGTTTAAACACTAATCCTTGAGCAGTGTTTGCTCTTCCTTCAGCCCACCAATGTAACCAATCAACCCCAAAAGCATGAACAAAGAAATCAAATAAACCAGTGAAAGAAACGCCAACAATCGGGTCAAGTTCACGGCTGTATTGATAGCGTGGTTCTTGGAATTTGTGATGCAAAAGAGCAGCTACAGATAATGCACCTGCGGTGAAGGCTTCTTCCTGTTCTTTATAGTTAAATGGATCAATTTGATTGAGATGGATTTCTGATAAATTACAGTGGAAGTTAGCACCAATAATCTCCAGTTTTGTTACCCTAAAGGCTTTTTATCCTCTAGTTCTACAGGTTCTATAATTCCCTGTAGCTCGGCATACATTTTCTACCATTTGGTAGCCAGGGACTCTTGGAGACATTATTGCTCTCTTAACGCTCAGTCTCTATGCTCTACGGTGTCTGGTGATGTTCCAGATTACCACGGGATTGGCAGGTTCATCTGCTAATGATTCCTGTTCTCAGCCTTCCCCGTTTTTCCCCAGTTTTTTACGTGAGGCAAGTATCATTAAATACCACACGGATTTAAGCCGTATCTACCCAAACGATGTTCTAATTCTTGAGGATCAATATCTGGGTGGTGTTCTTGTATCCATTCTTTGGCTTTTCCTTGCTCGTAAGCTTGCAAAAATTCAGTTTTCAATTCTGGTATATTTAGCAGATCACAGTTAGCTCTGGCTATAGCTTCACCAGCCCATTGAATTGCACCTTCGCCACTGTAGTATTGTTTGCGAACAGCATCAACACATTCTTCTAATGTTGGCTTACGGTGAAAAACTCTGGTGTGGTTTGCCATTCGCAGTGAATCCCGTTCTGGATCAATACGCCAGTTGCCCTTTTCATCCTGCTGCCAAAGGTTTGCTTTCGCATCAGCAAACAAATTATCACTGCTATAACCTTGACGAATTCCCGCACTTCTTCGGATATTGCCTGCAACAATTGTTACAGCAGCTTCATCGATCAACAAACAGCATTCTACTGAATTTAATTGACGCCCTATTGCTTTATTGAGGATAGAAGCACAGCGCTGATATAGTCCAGGTAGTTTTACAGGATTGGCGACTCCTCCAAAGCCATTAAGAACTTCTCCGGCTTGACGTACATCGCTGATATCAACGATGACTTGAATTTCTTGAGTAAATCTTTCATCTGTAGAGAGTTCCAGTAAACTCTGATATGATTGCACCCAGCCTTGACGACTGTCTCCTACATGGATGATGACGCGGTTGGCATTTATATCTATTTTGACTTCTGTCAATTCACGCCGTTCTAGACGGGGAGTAAAACCAATTGCTCCCTGTACAGTTACGTTTAAACGATTACGAATAGGGGGCAACTGGTTGATGTATTTTGGTTCTAAAATGGCTCCAGTACCACAGCCCATCATGGCCAAATCCATCATCAAACCAAAAGCACTCCAGTCTTGGAGGTTGGTAGAAGTACAGTTATAAGCCCCAGAAAAATTCTGTGGTTTGGTTATCCAGTCTGTACCGCCAACCCACAGCCAGCGCCCACTAGGCAAAGCTTTTAAATTACGCTGCATCCGTTCGAGAATGTCAGCCTCTTGTGGTTGCAACTTTCCTAAACTGATTAAACCTCCCAAAGTGCGATCGCACACCTGTTCCCATGTTTCTCTTGTTTGTGCCTCTCTACGACGGCTGTAAGTTCTAAAAAACACTGGGTTAGCAGCTGGGGCTGTTTCTGGAAAGTTTGCACTCTGGCGTTTTCGTTCAAGCTCTCGAACCATAAATCAGTAAAGTTAATAATATAGCATTCCTGACGGGGCGATAAAAGAGCTAGGATGCAGCTAAAATTAAGTTCCATCGCCCTAAGACCTCGTTGATAAAGGAAGCACTTATTTTAATAAATAGACTTTTATTAATACTTTAATCTGAAATAGAAAATAAATAATAATACTGAGTAGCTAATTTCAATATATTCAAGATGAATGATATTTAATGTATCAGTATTTTTGACTGGGTTCAGTAAAAATTCGGTTTTGAGCAATATTTGAGCAAAAAATAATATTTTTGATAAATTGAAATAATTCTATGTAATTCCTTATCTATTTCTAATGGAATATATAAATTAAAGGATATATAATCTCTCTTCTGCCAAGAGTGAGAAAATAAACTATGTGCAGACTCTGACAATAGGCATTTGTCAGATGCCATTCGTTAGACATATACTATGACCAGAAATGCTTGATTATCTTACGTTCACTAGTATTTATGCACTTGCATGAATACTAGTGCGATCGCAAAGAGTTGATGAAACAAATACATTTTTACAACTTGTTTAGTGAGATAATTAGATCGTGAGGAAAAGAACGGAAGCACGTTGAAATTTAAAGGGGGAAATATGAAAACTAAAATCTTGGCAGCTTTAACCTTAGCAGCTCCCCTGTTCTTTACTGGTGCAGTTAGCGCCAACAATCCGCAGCAAGTACAAAAGCTGTTAGCAACTGGGGAATGTATACAGTGCAATCTATCAGGAGCAAACCTCAGTGGAGCTCACTTAATTGGCGCTGACTTAAGAGGTGCAAATCTTCAAGGAGCTAATTTGGAAGGAGCGAATCTTGAAGGTGCTGATCTTACGGGTGCAAACTTGGCAGGTGCTAACCTAGAGTCAGCATTTGCAACCAATGTTAATTTCAAAAATGCCAATCTCAACGGCGTCAATTTCACCAGTGCCACGATTTTAGATTCTAATGTCCATGGCGCATCAATGAATAACCTCAACATCACTAATGCTGAAATATACAATACAGGAATCGGGATTGGTGGTGATAGCGCGGATATTCCTGATTGGGACTAAAGGAATACCAAAAAATAAATTATTCAATATTTTTTAGGTGCATTACCTGCTCAACACACTATCTCTGATGTTATTGTCGGTGCGTTAGGCGTTCTGCAAAAACGCACCTAAATAACTGGAAGATTTTTTGAAGAAATTTTTTGCATAAGTTATAAAACACTATGAACCCATTTAAAGTGGGTTTTCACTATTAGCCCGCACTTAAGTCGCGGGCTATATTGTGGTAAAAATAAATGCTTTGTTGAGTTCACATTAAATATTGGAGGTACTTGCGAGCTACTTTAGCCTTTTCCTATGCATGTATAGCCATGAGATACCACAAATAATTATAAAAGTCTAGACTATGTGAATACATAAAAATTTTTATTAAGTATTCATATCAATCCTAATATAAACATTGAGAATAACAGCTTAAGATTGCCTAAATATCAGGTAAAATCGGCATTTAGACTTGTATAAATAAGGGATGAACTTATTGGTGCATGATTTGTACTTGAATGAGTACGATCATAAGCAGCTTACCTGTCTGAATGTTGTCCACCAGATGGGCAAAACTGGTAAGACCAAAACTTGAACTTTGGTTCAAGGCACATGTCTATATGTGTAATAGTGATGTGTTAGTGCATCGCCGACTCAACAGCCTTTTGGTTGTAATTGTCCCGATAAAAGTAACTCAACTGTCACAATCATGGGAGCGGAAATGCAAGAACCGGAAGTAGTAGAAACAAAGTCTCCAGAGGCAATAGTGCCAGAAATGAACAACCAAACAGGAACCATTACTAAAATCCAGCCTACCGCGCAAACTCAAGACCAATGGTTAAAGTATGGAGAAGTCGCTTCTAGCTTTTTAGCGACACTACCTGAATACTTAGGAACCTTCTTTAACAAGTACAAACAGCCCCTGGTTACTATTGGTTTAATTGTGGGAGCAATTGTCGCTGTTAAAGTTGTCTTGGCGATTTTGGATGCTTTAAATGATATTCCTTTAGTAGCACCGACTTTTGAATTAATTGGTATTGGTTACTCTGCATGGTTTATCTACCGTTATTTACTCAAAGCCTCTACCAGGGAAGAGTTAACCAGTGAAATTGCAACTCTCAAATCACAAGTGGTCGGTAAAGACGCCTAAAACTGAGTAATTCAGTACCCAAGAGCGATTGCACTCTCGGTACGCCACGAATTGCTGCTGGATCTCGCCTCCTCCCAAGTGGTCAAGTAGATTCTTAGCAACACTTGGCCACTTGTGTCATCAAATTTAGTTAGGCGCTTTGACAATATATTCAGATTCAATTGCGTTTAGTCTTCCCGTTCGCACCAAAGCTTGATAAACCATAGCCGCTACCTCAGCACGGGTAGCTTCTTTATTTGGATTCAGCGTTTTGGGATTGGGGTAGTTGATCACAAGATCATTGACTGTAGCCGCTGCTATTTTGTTAGTGGCGTAGTTAGGAATTACTTTTGCATCCCTGTAAAGGTTTAAAATTTGAGTTGGGGAATCAGGAACATTTAAATTCATACCACTAGTAAGGGCAACCAATACCTGTACCCGTGGAATTCTTTGTTGTGGTCTAAAAACTTTGTTAGGGTAGCCTTTCAAGAACCCTGTACTAATAGCTTGATCAATAGCTGAGTTCGCCCAAAACCGAGTTGGTATATCCTTAAAAGCGATCGCACTCTTGGTTTTGCCAACTTCTTTTCCAAACGCTTGTTCCACAATCGCAGCAAATTCAGCACGGGTTACAGGCTGATTTGGTCTAAATGTGTAATCTTGATAGCCCTTAATGATATTTCGAGAGGAAAGCGCATCAATAAAACGACGCGCCCAAAAATCACCAGGTACATCAGTAAATGCTATTGGCGGCGGAATTGTTGATTTTTGCTCAGGAATGACTAGTGGTATCGTTTTGTTGACAATAAAAGGTGGTGAAGGTGGTTGTTGTTGAGGTAAAGTTGTAAAGTTAACACTAGGAGATGGTGTTAATACGGGTAACTTCTCCTCAGTAGATGTAGATGGTTGTTGGCGAGATTCGACATTAGGAGCAGTTTGTTTGGGTAGAGTACTGGGAGAAGTAACCGAACTAGAGTCAGGTAACAACAAGGTGTTGAAGTTCCACCCAGATTCCTTACGGGAAAATGACCAAAACAAAATTGCCCCGATAGTAGCAAAGGCAACAAGAATACCAATAAATTCATCAAAGCCGAGGGCATTTGTTTGAGATGACTTAGGATCGGGAGGCGTGTCTGTCATCGATGATTATCCTTGATTGTTGGCTGTTGATTGTTGGTTATTGGCTGGTCTTTTTTCTATTACCAGTTACCTACTAACCAAATAACCACTAACTACTATCTACTATCTACTATCTACTAACAAAGTTTCTCATAAAACTCGTAACAAGCTGGGAATGCTATCTATCGCTTCTAAAGTCTGAATTTCTGCCAAAGCTTGTCTAAAATCTCCTTCTCGGACATCGTGGGTAACAACAACAATTTCTGCTAGTTCCCCCTGGAAACCTGTTTGGACAACTGATTCTAAGCTGACACCGTATTTACCAAAGCAAGTGCCTAATTTACCAATTACTCCTGGTTGATCTTTTGTGAGAAAACGGGTATAGAATCTGCTTACAAGTTCTTCTGGTGGTGTAATTTCGCAGTAGTCTTGATGTCCACAAGTCAATAAAGGATTGGGTGTGGTTGTACTGGCTTGCAGTGCTGCTACTAAATTTAAAATGTCAGATGAGACAGCACTAGCAGTCGCACCCGCACCCGCACCTGGTCCAAAAAACATTACCTGTCCAATCGGTTCTCCTTCAACAAGGATGGCATTATAAACACCGTTGATGCTGGCTAGGGGATGTACTTTAGGAACTAAGGTAGGGTGAACTCTAACGGAGATGGGGTGATAGGGGGATGAGTCGGTAGGGGAAATATTAACTCTTTTGGCAATAGCCAGTAGTTTAATGACAAAACCCAATTTATCAGCATAGGCGATATCTGTTTTGCTGACTTGGCGAATACCTTCACAATAGACATTTTGCAGTTTGATGCGTCCACCAAAGGCTAGTGAGGCCAGAATAGCAATTTTGTCTGCGGCATCCAAGCCATCAACATCAGCTGTCGGATCGGCTTCTGCATAACCCAATTTTTGAGCATCAGCTAAGACATCATTAAAACTGCTGCCTTCAGTTTGCATCCGCGTCAGGATATAGTTGGTCGTACCGTTGACAATGCCTGTAACAGTATGAATCCGGTTAACGCTTAAAGATTGCTTGAGGGGTTGAATCACTGGGATACCACCACCAACGGCAGCCTCTAGCATGACATAAACACCAGCGTGATTGGCAGCTGTAAAGATTTCATCTCCAAAACGCGAAATTACCGCTTTGTTAGCAGTCACAATATGTTTGCCATTTTCAATGGCTTTGAGAATTAGCGATCGCGCTGGTTCGAGTCCACCAATGACTTCGACGACGATATCTACCTGTGGATCATTGACAATTGCTTCCAAATCTGTTGTTAATACAGCATCTGGAACTTTCACCGCACGGGGTTTGTCGAGCGATCGCACTCCCACCCGATATATTTCTACATCTCGTAACAACGGGTGACGCCCGGCACTATCTTGTAAAAGTTGCACCGTACCCGTGCCTACTGTACCCAAACCTAGTATTCCCAGCTTTACGCCCACGAATCTTATACCCAATTTCACCAACAATAATTCAATTCAATAATAATTGTAGGGTGAGCATTGCCCACCCTACCAATATCATTAGTCAATTGTCCTACTCTACGAGAAGCCCTACCCTACCTTCGGAACCCTCTTCGAGGGAACGGGAACGTCTTCAACGAACGGGTTCGCTAGGTGATTTATGCCGGGGTAGACGCGTCAGCGGCTTCTGTTCCCTGAAAGGGTTCCCGAAGGGTAAGTACCCGTCCACCGCACTGGCTCACCGCTGGCGCGTCTATGTCATTTGTCTTTTGTCACTAATGACCAATGACCAATGACCAATGACTAATGACTGAAATTAATATGTTTCAACGTGCCAGCGACCAGCTTTCTTAATTTCTTTCTGGTAGTCGCTCCAATTAACACCCTCTTTCGCTGCTGCTGCTGAAAGGGCTGCGTCAATGCCATCTTCCATACCACGCAAACCGCAAATGTAGGTGTGGGTTTTCTCGTTCTTAATCAAACTCCACAGTTCATCTGCATGTTCAGCAACGCGGTCTTGAATGTACATTCTGCCGCCTTGGGGGTTTTTCTGTTCACGGCTAATGGCGCATGTCAAGCGGAAGTTATCAGGATACTTTGCTTGCATTTCTTCCAATTCTTCTTTATAAAGAATATTTGGAGTTGTGGGTACACCAAAAATCAGCCATGAAAAACCTTTGAACTGGTATTCTGGGTTAGCAGCTTTTTCGGCATCCTTGAACATCCGCCATAGATAGGCACGCATGGGGGCAATACCTGTTCCTGTTGCCATCATGATCACGTTGGCATCTTCGTCTGCGGGTAGTAACATTTCCTTACCCACTGGGCCTGTGATTTTTACATCATCTCCAGGCTTGAGGTTACATAGGTAAGTAGAGCAGACTCCGTAGACTGTTTCGCCACTTTCTGGATGCTTGTACTCCAATTGACGAACACACAGCGATACAGTTTTGTCATCTACATCATCGCCGTGACGAGTCGAGGCGATCGAGTACAGTCTCAATTTTTCTGGTTTGCCATTCTTGTCCACTCCTGGCGGAATAATACCGATACTTTGACCTTCTACGTAACGCAAATTTCCGCCAGACAGGTCGAACTTGAGATGCTGAACAATACCAATACCGTTTTCTCCTACTAATGCTTCATTGGAAATGCATTTACCAATGTAAGGTGCATTAGGACGGTAAAGATTGACAGGAACGTCAGCGTGGGCATCTTTTTTAGCTTTCGCTTGAGTCATGGTCTTGCCTTTCGTCTCATTCTTCTGGGGCTGTTGCTGGACTGGTGGTTCAGCATTGACAGGTGTGGCATTACCATTTCCTTCGTAAGCAGATTCAGCAGATGTGGCTTTACCATTAGTTTGCTGTAAAACACTCACTGGTTGTATGCTAACAATTCTGCCACCCAGGCGAGTAATACGTCGCATTTCCTGATTCATGCGGCTGTAAGGCACTTTGATGAACACACTGCCACTGTTACGAATTTGATAGTTCGTCTGATCAGTTTCTTCGCTCTGACGTAGACCAACCACTTCGTAAACGAAAACACGGCTACCTGATTCTGTGTTGGCAGCTCCTTCAACAGTACCTCTATAGTACATTCGTCCTACCACTCCGATATTTACTTAACCTTTTCTCACAAAAAACTCTTTCACCACAGATGCAGTTCTTCATTACCAAATTTTGGTTATAAAAAACTAACACTTGGAAAAGCAGCATCAGCCAATGCCTTTTTACGTACACTCACCAAAGATACTAAGGCATGGAAAAAGTCACACCTGTTCACCTTCTAAGGTAGAGGATAAGTTCTTTGGAGAATGTTAATAATGAGTCAATTTAATTTTTTTTTCGTGATATGGCATCGCTACAACTTGACACTCTCACCGCCAAAGCGCAAGCTTGGCAGAAGATTCCTGATTCAACGAGGGATGCTTTTAGTGCAAGCACTACTAGCTTTACTCACTCTCCACAGGCTTAAAATCCCGTGTGTCCCACGGTACTGTAATACTTTGTTTACTTACTTACCAAATTATGTCGCTTGGTTTTTACGACTACAGGTATTTCGGTTAACTATTGGCATTTTACCACAGTCCCTGTCTGTAGTTCATATCACTGCCACAGAGCGAGCTTGGCAGTGATATGAATTGCCGAAGAAGGATAGCTCTGTTTAACAGTTTTTAATATTATCGAGTTTTGCTTCCTGTCTAATAAAAATTTAGAAAAGGTAAAAAAGTACTTTAAAAATCAGATTATAGCCTATAGACTTGAATTAACAGAGTCATAAACTGCAATCCGATCTTACCATAACGCTCTTAAGAGCTAGCACTTTGCTGCTACATGGAATAAAATTCCCAACCCATGATTTCTGGGCTTGTGACTTAAACTTCAGTAGCTGCACAGCTAGTGTTTAGGAATTTTTTGTGATTGCTAAACATTCACAACCATGATTCTAAAAACGCAATTTCTTGCTGTTAGTAAGCCTTGTATAGAGTAACCCCTTCTGTTAGAATCCAATATATCACTAGGATTAAATACTTACCAGCAACAACTTAGGCAATAAAAACGGGTAACAATTATTACTGTTAAGCTTACCCGTTGTATTTCTATTTGTGCTGTTGAGTAGCAAGAACGCAGGATAAACCAAAGGGGTAAGCTCCTGGCTTCATGTCTTGTAGGTGTGAAAAATTATTGATTGACTCATCTTTAGCATTTAGAGGAGATTTATGAGTAATAAACCAGAACGAGTGGTACTAATTGGAGTAGCCGGAGACTCTGGATGTGGTAAATCTACGTTTTTGCGTCGTCTGACGGATTTATTCGGTGAGGAGTTGATGACAGTCATCTGTTTGGATGACTATCATTGTTTGGATCGCAAGCAGCGTAAAGAAACAGGTATAACCGCACTTGACCCCAGAGCCAACAATTTTGACCTGATGTACGAGCAAATTAAAGCGCTCAAAGATGGTCAATCAATCATGAAGCCAATTTATAACCACGAAACCGGCGCTATCGATCCACCCGAACTGATAGAGCCGAATCATATTTTAGTGGTTGAGGGGCTACATCCTTTATATGATGAACGTGTGCGATCGCTAATTGACTTCAGCGTCTATTTTGATATTAGTGATGAAGTCAAAATTGCTTGGAAGATTCAGCGAGACATGGCTGAACGTGGTCATCGTTACGAAGATGTTTTGGCTCAAATCAATTCTCGCAAACCTGATTTTCAGAAGTACATTGAACCACAAAGAGAATTTGCTGATGTAGTTCTTCAGGTATTACCTACCAACCTCATTAAAGAGGATAAAGAGCGTAAAGTTCTGCGGGTACGGATGCTACAACGTGAAGGTAAAGAAGGCTTTGAACCAGTTTATCTGTTCGATGAAGGTTCCACAATCCAGTGGACTCCGTGTGGACGCAAACTGACTTGTTCTTATCCTGGTATGCAACTGTACTACGGTTCAGATGTGTACTACGGTCGCTACGTTTCTGTCCTAGAGGTAGATGGTCAGTTTGACAATCTCGAAGAAGTGATTTACATCGAAACTCACCTCAGCAAAACATCTACTAAGTATCAAGGTGAAATGACTCACTTGTTACTCCAGCACCGCGAGTATCCTGGTTCCAACAATGGTACAGGTTTGTTCCAAGTGCTAACAGGATTAAAAATGCGCGCCGCCTACGAGCGTTTAACAGCAAAGGAAGCCAAAATGGCCGTTCAGGTTTAAAAAAACAGTATTTGTGTCAAATATCTAAGGGACACCAAGAGTGTCCCTTTTTTTATAACTAGAAATATTGTTATGATTGCAGATTGAGTAGCTAGATTCAATGTTGTTATTAAGTCAGCTAACTCACATTGTTTAGGAGGAATTAAATTTGTCTAAACGCTATCTATTTACCTCCGAGTCAGTGACCGAAGGTCATCCAGATAAAATCTGCGATCAGATTTCTGATACAATTCTAGATGCCTTGCTCACACAAGACCCGACTAGTCGTGTTGCTGCGGAAGTTGTTGTTAACACTGGTTTGGTATTGATCACTGGTGAAATAACTACTAAAGCAAGTGTTAATTACGTCAATGTCGCGCGCAAAAAAATAGAGGAAATTGGCTACACCGATGCTGTGAATGGCTTCTGCTCTAACAGCTGCTCGGTGCTGGTAGCTTTGGACGAGCAATCGCCCGATATTGCCCAGGGCGTGAATACAGCCCATGAAGCTCGCCAGGATAGCGAGGAACAATTCGATAAAGTTGGTGCTGGCGACCAAGGTATTATGTTCGGTTTCGCTTGTAACGAAACACCAGAACTGATGCCTTTGCCAATTAGCCTTTCTCATCGTATTGCCCGCCGACTAGCAGCAGTCCGCAAGACAGGTCAATTATCCTACCTGCGTCCCGATGGCAAAACTCAGGTAACTGTTGCTTACCAAGATGGACGTCCTGTAGGTATCGATACTATCCTGATTTCCACACAGCACACACCTACCATTGGTGATATCACCGATGAGGCAGAAGTGCAAGCCAAAATCAAAAAAGACCTCTGGTCAGCAGTGGTTGAACCTGTGTTTGGCGACTTAGAAGTCAAGCCAGATGAAAAGACCCGCTTTTTAGTTAACCCCACTGGTAAATTTGTCATTGGTGGACCACAAGGAGACTCTGGTCTAACTGGACGTAAAATCATTGTCGATACCTACGGTGGTTACTCCCGACATGGTGGTGGAGCCTTTTCTGGTAAAGACCCCACTAAAGTAGACCGTAGTGCTGCCTATGCTTGTCGCTATGCAGCAAAAAATATTGTAGCCGCCGGTCTGGCAGAAAAGTGCGAAGTCCAGCTTAGTTACGCCATTGGTGTAGCACGACCAGTAAGTATTATGGTGGATACTTTTGGCACTGGTAAAGTTGATGATGAAACCTTGCTGCAACTAATTACAGATCATTTTGAACTGCGTCCAGCTGGGATTATCCATTCCTTTAACTTACGCAACCTGCCAAGTGAACGAGGCGGACGTTTTTATCAGGACGTCGCGGCTTATGGCCACTTCGGTCGGACAGATTTAGATTTGCCTTGGGAGCGTACTGATAAGGCGGAATTGTTGAAACACGCACTCAAAAAACAACCTTCAACTGCTGCGATCGCTTAATTTAAGTTAAACCCAGAGTTAGGAGCCGAAAGTAAAAACTATGGCTCCTAACTCTTTGTTTTCAATTTTTTGTATAAAATTCATAAATATAAAAACTGCTTAAATACCATGAGACTAAGACTAACTATAATAGTGAGCGAATATTCGTTCTTGTTATAAAGGAAGATAAGATTAGGTCAGAGTCACTGATGTGATTTCATAAACTGACTTGGTAATTTTGGCGGATGGATAAGAAGATTTGAGGGATATAAACTCATAAGCCAACCGCTGTTGACAATAGTTCACAAACAACAAAAGTGTCAGCCAACGACCCCTCAACCGACGAACTGCCAACTATCGAATTTCCCTCGCGAGGGAAACTCAAAGCTAGTTCTTGGCGCATTCATCAAAAAATAGGCTATGGTTACTTTCTGGCAATTGGGATTGGGTTTTTTGGTTCACTTGCTGGATTGTTTGTTGCGAACTTTTACCGAGGACAACAAATCAAGGAATTAGATCACGCCCACTACCAGACGCAAATGCTGGTTAATTACAAAGATGCGATCGCAGATGCACAAATCCAGAGTACGAATTTGCCTGCTGTGGTGGAAAATCCCGAAAGGCTAGCCTACAGAAGAGACAAATTTCTGGAAAATATTGAAAAAACCAAAAAAATAGAAAATCAAATCATGGCTTTTCTGGAAAGCAAGCCTAGAAACTTAGCAACCAGTGAAGCTTCTTTACAGACTTTATTACAAAATTACGCGACTAATTTAGACTCTTACGTTCAAGATATTGAGTCTATCTTAGAACCAATTAATAACCAGCAAATATCGCAACAGCAAGCATCCACAGTCCAAAATCAATTACTAGCTGTGATGCGGGGTGAAACAGCTGCGCGCCTAGATCAACTATACAAATATTTGAATGATCTCCTGCAAAGTGCTGAACAAGTAGAAGATAGGATGAAAAATGACGTCAGCCAGTCTAAAGGAATTGAAAGATCAATAGTCATAGCTAGTATGCTCTTGTCAGTTGGAGTGGCTGCTGTTGTGGCTTGGCGTACTTCGCGAGCGATCGCCGAACCAGTCATCACCGTCACGCAAGTCGCGGAACAAGTCGCACGAAAATCAAATTTTGACTTGCGAGCGCCAATTACCACTGAAGACGAAATAGGTTTACTAGCAAAATCACTGAATCGACTGATAGGACAAGTATCAAAGCATACTAAAGAACTTGAACAAGCCAAAGAATTAGCAGAAGGAGCCAACAAAGCCAAAAGCCAATTTTTGGCAAATATTAGTCATGAACTACGTACACCCTTAAATGCCATTATCGGATTGAGTCAACTCCTTCAGGATGATGCTGCTGATACCAGCTTAGGAGAAGAGTTTGTTAATGACTTGGAATCGATAAACTCTGCTGGTAGGCATCTTTTGTTACTGATTAACGACATTCTAGACCTATCAAAAATTGAAGCAGGGAAAATGACTTTTTACCCAGAGACATTTGACCTGATGACTTTAATCAATAGTGTTGTTTTGACAGTAAAACCATTAGTAGAAAAAAATGGTAATGTCCTAGAAGTAGATTATGAGCAAGAATTGGGCATCATGCACACTGATCAGACCAAGCTCAGGCAGGTACTTTACAACTTGCTTAGTAATGCTGCCAAATTTACTACCAACGGGAAAGTGGTATTAAATGTCAAAAGAGAAAAAGTTTACAAATCACACGAAGAACCCATCGAAATCATAATTTTTACTGTAACTGACACAGGCATTGGTATGTCTTTACAGCAACAACAGCAGTTATTCCAACCCTTTACACAAGGGGACGCCTCAACTACCAAAAAGTATGGTGGAACTGGACTGGGGTTAGCGATTAGCCGTCACTTTTGTTTGATGATGGGCGGTGAAATTTTTGTCAAGAGTCAGCAGGGAATAGGATCAATTTTCACCGTACGCTTACCAATGGTTGCTAATGGTTAGGGATTGGGGGTGTAGGGGTGTAGGGGTGTAGGAGGAGTCATATTTTCATGCCCTCGTTGTGTGATTTATCACATTGGGTTCTGTCTTGAAATTGATCTCATCGGTTTTTCATTCATTTTGGTGTATGCACCTCATGACGGCTACTTAAAATTTATTTTAAAAATTACCTTTAACAGCGAGAAGGCTCACACCTACCCGATAGGGAGGTGTGAGATGAATTGCGAGTGAGTTGAGTTGCGTGGTTTGATTGTATTTGAGCGTAGCAAAAACAAAGAAAACCACAGCGACGAGACGTAGCTTGCTTCCCGCAGGGTACAAAATATTTGATTTTGAATGGCACAACCA
>NZ_JBHFLM010000194.1:0-6769 GCF_041928655.1 Pelatocladus sp. BLCC-F211
CGGTTATTTAAATCAGTAGATGAGTTAAAGAATTTACTGGATAGATTGTTAAATCAGGGAGAACTAATAATTCAATGGGGACGAAAAGTAAAAAATAAAGGAAATGCTGCTATTGCAAACTAAATGTGGAACAGCTTATTAAAACAGATGTAGAGATGCCAATCTTCACATCTCTACATAATTGTAAATTCTGTTTTTTCACGCAAGATTATGATATAATGCCGAACTCTGATATTCAAATCTTGCATCTATCTGTATAAGCCTGGGTTTAGCTAAAAGCAGCACACTAAAGTTAAACCTCGTCCATCTTGAAAAGAGGAGTTTTTCAAAAAGGACATTATGTAGGTTGGGTGGAACGGAGTGTAACCCAACCTACAAAACTACAGTTCTCAAAGTAGACGTGGTTTACATTACTTTTTTGCCTTTTATTCAGTAAAATAAGACATAGAAGCTTTGTACTGAGTGTTAAAATAACATCAATAATCAAGCAGTCTGTTTCAGCAGGCTTGGGTTATGAGACTGTGATTTGCATCGCAGGCGTCTTTTTTTAACAATTGGGACACCCCCAGACTAAGCAACATTGCCAAGCATAAGATTGAGTATGTTATCCTCTGTTTGATTGGTTGCACCGAGATTGGCGATAAGTTCTGCTACAGTGGAAGTCCGTTGTCCAGCTAAAGTCAATTTACCATTATACACAAAGGTGTAAGTACCTTGTTCTCGAAAAGTAGTAAACTGCTTTATATAGTTTTTCTGGTCTTTTACTACAGCAGCATAGGCCTGTGAATCAAAGAAATGTTCCATGTCTATCCAACTTTTAAAGGCAATTTCAAACGCTGCCTGATATTGTTGTTCTAATGGTTCGTAATGAGACACTCCAGGAGCTGGTGGAAGCGAATTGTCGTGTTCCTCAAGAAGATGCAGTTTAAACTTAAGAACTAAATCATTTTTTATAAAAGATTTAGTAAATTTATCCACCATGTAATTGCGAAAATCATCCACAGTTATTGCATCTGCTTTTCTGACCATCACATGGAACTTCATGACATCCAAATTACCGATGGGATCACCATTTTGTATAGTATCAATATAAGTTTTAGAATTGCCATTATTAGTTAGATATATAACGGCTTTACTCACAAAGTTCTGCTGGTCGGAATCTAGAATAGTAGCAGCATTAATCCAGGTTTGACAGTTCTTTTCTGATAAAAACGTCAACTCTGCTATTCCATCAAACTGGTCTTCTTCAGGAATTTTGTATTCTAGTCCATCAAGACTTGGCCAAATATTATCCCTATTATAAGTGAGGTGATACTGCCAATATTGGAACTGACCTGGTAATCGCGCACTGACTGGACCATGAATATTTTTCCAGTAACTATAGAATGTATCTAAATCAATTCCCTTTCTCTTTTGTATCAGTACGTATAATACTGTTTTCACATTTTGATCCCGTGTTGAGTAATCGACTTTTGTCATTATTCCTCTCCTAATACTATGAGAATTGTTCTGGCTACCTGACTACAAAGAGTTGCTAAACCTTTCGCTCATCTAAATAGTGGATTGATATCCATAAAAATTTGCAGTTGTTGGATTAAGTCACCCTTAAATCGAAAGATATCTACTACGGGAAGTGTCACAGTTGTGCCATCTTGACGGTAATAAGTAACTTCCATATCCAAGAAAACTACATCTCCAATCTCCCACTTTTGCTTAATGTCGTGATATATACTCTTTACTTGTTGACAAAAATCTATTAAAGAGTCTCTGATAGCTTTACGTCCGACTATAATATCTAAGTTACCTAACCGAAAGTGTGCATCTTCAGTTAGATATGTAACATATTTGTCTGATGCTTGTATTGGAGCATCAGGTCCCGACTCAAATACCTCAAACAGGCGCTTAATGACTTCTGTTTTAGCTGATGTTGCTACTAAATTTGACATTGAGTATCTCATAATAAAATAAAAAAGATAAGTTTAGTTTGTCTACTTTAAAAATGTTTAACCAGTAAAGTTCGTTATTTTATAAATAAACTTATGAATTTATATAAAATTTTTCTTAATTCAATTAAATCGACTCACGAATTGAAACTTGTCCATTTGTGCAAGCTCATAAAGAATTGGTATCATCCCCAAAAACGAGAAGAAATATCAAGCCTTTATCGTTGAAGCAGAAAAGATTGGAGAAAGCTTTTCCAGATAAACACGGCGTAGGAGTCTTTGTCTCCCTTGTCGCCAAATATCAGTAGCTTACAAAGTTTTTTCCAGAAGTGCGATCGCCAACTTTCGCCAACTCTAACTTAAAATGCAGTTTTGTGTTAAACTACGATACTCAAGAAACTGGTATAGATTATTTGATTTTTCTTAGACAAAAAATAAGTTTGTTCTTAAAATAATGAAATTGCCTGGTTAAAGCTTTTTAATATAGACAAACTGAAACTATCTTCTTAGTCATGAGGTTTACCACAACCTTGGGTAAAAACCTCGGTCTATCAAACTACCTGTTAAGCTAAGACCGATTTTTGATGCGACTGTGTGGATCAAATTTTAAGAGACTACAAAAAATATAACCATGAGGTAAGTTCATGGATTTACAGTTACGTGATAAGCGAGCTCTGATCACTGGTAGTACCAGTGGTATTGGTGCAGCTATAGCGAAAGCTCTAGCACAAGAAGGTGCGATCGTTATCGTACACGGACGAAAGGAAGAGCAGGCAAATCAGATGGCTGAGGAGATTGATGCAAATGGTGGAAAAGCATTTGTTGCTGTCGGAGATATTTCAACCGATGAAGGTGCGCGTCAAGTAGCTAATAAAGTGCTTTCATCTGTTGGGAGTGTGGACATTTTGGTAAATAATGCTGGCATATATGAAGACCGTACCTGGATGGATAGCGATCCAAAAGGATGGGCTGATATCTATAATGCTAACGTAATTTCCATGGTGCGAATGATTCAGCTTCTCGTACCCCATATGAAACAGCTTGGTTGGGGACGTATCATTCAAATTGCTAGCGGATTAGCGATTCAGCCCTTCGCTGCTCGGCCTGACTATCAAGCCACTAAAGCTGCAACTTTGAATATGACTGTAAGTCTAGCAAAGGAATTAGCACAAACAGGTATCACAGTCAATACAGTAAGTCCTGGTCTGATTGCAACTGAAGGAGCCAAGCGGATTTTCCATCAGATTGCCTTAACTAAAGGATGGGGTAGCGAGTGGGCGGAGATTGAAAAGCATTTAGTGCAAGAGGATTGGCCTAACCCCAGTAGCCGTCTTGGACGCCCTGAAGAAGTAGCAAATATAATTGCATATTTAGCAAGTCCACTTGCAGATTACATTAATGGTGCAAACATTCGGGTGGACGGTGGAGGTGTAGGAGCAATTAACTAATTTGCTCACCTACATTCAAGAAATCAGAAACTTAAAAGTGACAGATGTCGTATCCATCAGAGCAATCAAAAAAATAATCAAGCTCCACAGAGATACACCGCAGTGTAGCTAACAAGGGATCAATGCACTTCTACACAAGGATATAAATATGACAACTGTTCTAACAGATATTGAAACAAAATTCACTCATCAATATGCCTTTGTCAACGGCGTACGCCTCCACTACGTTATCGGCGGTCAAGGTGATCCAATAATTCTACTGCATGGCTGGCCCCATACTTGGTATCAGTGGCATAAAGTTATGCCAGCTCTTGCCGAACACTATACCGTGGTTGCAGTTGACTTGCGGGGCTTTGGTGACTCTTCAAAGCCAGCTGTTGGCTATGATAGCCGTACCGAAGCTGAAGACATTTACCAATTAGTCCGTCATCTTGGTTTTGAGCGTGTTTTCTTAGCTGGATCTGATTGGGGTTCTCCAGTCAACTATGCATATGCGTGTGCTCATCCAGAAGATGTACGTAGAATTGTGAGCCTTGATGCCACGCTTCCTGGTTTCGGTTGGGAGGATCTAGCCGAATATTCATCGGAAACTTCGCGCTTAGGTGGTGGAATTTGGCATTTTAACTTTAATGCGGTGCCTGATCTCCCAGAGGCACTAGTTGCAGGAAGAGAGCGGATATTTATTTCCTACTTCTTCAATAAATATTCCTATAACCCCTCTGGAATATCTGAGGCTGAAATTGATGAATATGTTCGTTGGTATTCTGCTCCTGGCGCAGTACGTGGTTCTCTGGGACTTTACCGTGCTATCCATGAGTCAGTACGACAAAACAAAGAAAACGCTAAGACAAAACTCAAAATGCCAGTGTTAGTACTGGGAGCTTCTCACGGTTTAGGCGATCGCCCTATTAAGGCGATGCAGGCAGTGGCTGAAGACGTTCGCGGTACTGTTATTGAAGGCTGCGGACATTTTATTCCCGAAGAGCGTCCAGAGTATCTAATTGAACAAATGCTCCAATTCTTTGCTGAAGATTACAAATCCTAAGATTGGTTTCGCAATTGCTGCAAGAAACATTAACAACCTAACCTACAGCAGCGGTTTATATTTCATTTACACATTAACTACTACAAAAAGTAGTATATAGTTGCAATTTACATTCTCAAATCTTTGCAGATATCAGGAGAACTACATTGGCAGACAATGATCATCCAGTGGTAACGCCAAAAGGCGAAGGTCGTTCTTACTCGGTCGTGGGCGATATATATACCTTTAAAGCAGTAGGCGAAGATACTGGTGGAGCGTATTCAACATTTGAGTTTTTCATTCCACCCCTGAACGGTTCTCCACCCCACATTCATCATCGGGAACACGAAACCTTCTATATCCTAGAGGGAGAGTTACTTTTCGAGGTTGGAGAGGAAAAGATAGTCTTATCTGCCGGCAACTTTGTCCATGTTCCCAAAGGGATACGTCATTGCTTTCAAAATATAAGTACAGCACCTGCAAAAACTTTGACAACAACTGTTCCTGCTGGACTGGAAAAGTTTTTTGAGGAAGTGGGTTATCTAGTCAAAGATCAGGATACACCCGTACCTGTTACGCCGGAAGAACAAATCAAAAAAATGCTGGAAGTTGGTCCTAAGTATGGAGTAGAAATACTATAGCTATTACCTATGAAAACTCTCAATCCAGAAACAGTAAAAGCTAATTACGCAGAACGCGATCGCAATGGAAAAGTAGTCTTCTACGTTCTTCTATGGAAAAGAAAAAGCATCACCTTAGAGATGTTTGATGACTATTGGCGCAATGTACACGGTCCAGTCTGCGCTAGACTACCAGGTCAATATCAATATTGGCAATTCCACGTAGCTCATAATCAAGGCAGTATTTGGCCTACTTTAGATGGTATAGACTACAGCTGTCCAGAATCAGATCAATTCGATGGTATTGCCGAATTAACCTTTGCTACAGAAAACGACCGTCAAACCTGGTTTAATGCTTCTGGCATTTTAATGGATGACGAATACAACATTTTCAGCAAAGCGATTGGCTATAACACTAGTCCTGGTAATTCTCAAACTTATGTAGATGGTATTTCCACAGGCTACCCCAACGGAGAGTTAGGGATTAAGAAATTTCACGTCATGGTCAAAAAAGCAGATGGCGTGAGTACGGAAGCTTTTCGCAGATACATAAAAGACAGTTTTGCTCCTGCGATTGTCAAAAGTAATTTTGTTCTCAAATTTCGACTACATCTCTTTGAAGAAGTAGATAATTCTAGACCAGATGCACCAGGAGTGATTCATGTTGAACCTCCAAGAAATCAGTATCAAGCTGCTTTTGAAATTGCTTTTTCTGATTCTCTTGATATGGCTAACTTCTTTGTTTCTGATGAATACATCTCCACAGTTCAATCCCAGCCACAGTACATTAAACAAATTAGTACTTTTCCAGAAAGAACAGCCTATACCTTTGTTTACAACGGTCAGATGACTTTAGCAGGTCAACGGAGTTCCACAGTTGCGGAATTAATTACCAATATCGGTGCAATCAATCAACTAAAGAAGGACATAGTTTCTCTTATGAGCGGTTTATTTTCTCTCTCCAACGGTAAGCATGATATCAAGTCTGAACAATCTGTTTTAGATGACAAAGTTGTCAGTCAAACTACAGATCAAAATAGCAATCCGTTAGAAAGACTACCAGGAACAGCCTCAGAACTTGTGACACGCCTATTTGCTAGAGGCGAAGCATTTGATTCGGAGGGGTTTATTGAGTTCTTTACCGATACACCAGTGTATCAGTTCGGCAACTATGCACCATGTTTCACTAAAGCTGCCATCAAGCAATCTGTGGATGCTTTTTTCAGTCAGGTTTCTGCACTTTACCACGAAATCAAGATGATGTGGGAAGTTGGTAATGTAGTGTTCGTTGAAATGGATGTGATTTACTGGCGTAAGGATGGCTCTGTAGTCACCTTACCTTGCTGCGATATTTTTCGACTAGAGGGCAACAAGTTCTCAGAGTTACGGATTTTCATGGATGCGAATCCTGTCTCTAATCAAACTATTCCTGTGCCTAGCACATCTTCTGTATTGACTATCAGCCAAGGACAGAGACTGACTCCACCGGGGGTATTAAAGAATTACTTCAGTGAACACGATGAAGGAAGAAAACGAGTAGCAACAGGATTTGCCCCCAAATGGGCTGATGTGTCATCTAAATGGTCACTTAAGATATAGCAATCTGATTTGATTAATGAATTTACTCGTGGAGGCAGGCAATAGGCAATAGGCAATAGGCAATAGGGAAAGAAAGAAAAAAAAGGAAGCTAGATGTGTACTGAGTTTTGTTCAAAAATCAAATAGGAATCCTAT
>NZ_JBHFLM010000195.1:0-24382 GCF_041928655.1 Pelatocladus sp. BLCC-F211
GACCACAACGCAGCAATCAATATTAAACATTTGGCGGTAGGGCATTCCGTCAATAAAGCTCAGGTAACGTCCGAAGCAATAGCTGGAGTCACTGAGAAGCCCGCGCTCTATGCGTCAGCATGAGCGTCGGGAGTATGTCACGCGTATCACCCCACCATTGGCCAGCTGCATCTTTTAAGAAGTCGGGGATCTATAACCCAATTTTACCTGTGACGAGAACCACCGTTACGGCGTTGTTTGTGTCTTGCAATAGCTTTGCGCTTTTCTTTTTCTAATGGAGTCTCAAAGTGACGATTTTTCCTCATATCTTGGAATATACCAGCTCTGGAAACTTGGCGCTTGAATCGTCGCAAGGCTGATTCAATCCCTTCATTTTCTCCTAATACTACTTGCGTCATTCTGATTACTCCTCGTATAGGTGGATACTTTGCATCAAAAAAGAAAAACATTCCAGCAGAGTAGAGTCATTTTTTTTGATCTGCTGGAGACTCTAAAATTTAAAAATTTTTATATAAGTATTAGTAACGGCGATTGTTGCGGCCGCTGTTACCCCAATTTCCACCACCAGAAGAATAACTTCTTGGACTGCTTCTTTCTGGACGAGGTCTAGCTTTGTTAACTTTTAAATCTCTTCCCATCCATTCAGCACCATCTAATGCTTCAATCGCACGCTCTTCTTGCTCATCTGATTCCATTTCGACAAAAGCAAAACCACGCAGACGTCCGGTTTCACGATCTGTAGGTAGCTGAACTTTCTTGACTGTACCATATTCAGCAAAAACTTCCCTCAAGTCTTCTTCCTTAACCTGATAGGATAAGTTACCAATATAAATAGACATAGGGCATCTCCCAAATCATTTGCTGTAGAGAGTTAGATTCGGAGAGACGCTTCTAAAAATCAAAACGAAATTCTCAACCGAAAATAAATCCTGTTACTGGGAGTATAACAAAAAAATTCTATGGTCACATCGCCGAATAAACGAATGTGCCTGGGCATAAAAGCTAGATTGTCTTATAAGTTAATTTAAGCATATTTATCTGACTTCGGGGAAGGTTGGGTGAGAATTAAGTGTTACACGCAGATGTGGAGATGTGGTGATGCGGAGAAATTTCAATGATAGGGTGGGATAAAAAATATTTGTGCAAAAGGTCGTAAATATTGCTGCTAAGATTATCGAAGCTATTGATCTTTTTGCAAAAGATATTTATTTGGCTCCTGTTGAATAAGGAGAGTATCTGGCATTTATTAAGTTGGCATAACTCAAATAAGCTTCACACGAGTGCCATATTTGTGCAACAAAAACTTCACAATTAGTATCTAGATTGGAAGTAGCTTTAAAGATACTTCGTAGAAAAAATGTTACAAGAACCACGCGATCGCGACAATTTATCAAACAACTTTTCCTTGGATTCATCCACCGAAAAATCCCGTCGAATCACACCTTGGCGCAGAGCAGCGGTGAATTTATCGCTAATATTGCTCGGTTCTGGAATGACACTTGCTGGCGGATATGTGGCTAATAACCACGAGCAGATGTCTAAGGATGCAAGTAATTTGGCGGTAACTCCAGCTAATGCTGCTCTACCCTTACCAGCAAGCAACGATCCAAACTTTGTCACAAATGTTGTTCAGAAAGTTGGTCCAGCAGTAGTACGAATTGATTCTTCTAGAACCGTAAAAACTCGCTTACCAGAGGGATTTGACGACCCCTTTTTCCGCCGCTTTTTCGGCGGACAACTACCATCATCACCACAACAACGAGTAGAACGTGGCACTGGTTCAGGTTTTATTATTAGTGGTGATGGTCGCATCCTCACTAATGCTCACGTCGTTGATGGTGCAGATACGGTAAAAGTGACACTCACAGATGGACGTAGCTTTGACGGAAAGGTATTGGGTAAAGACGAATTGACCGATATAGCAGTTGTTAAGATTCAGGCAAATAATCTGCCAACCTTAACAATGGGCAATTCTGAGCAATTACAACCAGGACAATTAGCGATCGCGATCGGTAATCCCTTGGGATTAGATAATACCGTCACTACAGGAATTATTAGTGCTACCGGACGTAACAGCAGTTTAATTGGTGCTAGTGATAAACGAGTAGACTATATTCAAACAGACGCAGCAATTAACCCTGGTAACTCTGGTGGCCCCTTGTTAAATGATCGTGGTCAAGTAATTGGCATGAATACAGCTATTATTCAAGGGGCGCAAGGAATCGGATTTGCCATTCCCATCAACACAGCTCAACGCATAGCCGATCAACTCATTGCTACAGGAGAAGCCCAACATCCTTATTTAGGCATTCAAATGATCGGATTGACACCAGAGATAAAGCAGAACCTCAACTCAGACCCCAACAGTAATTTAAGCGTCAATGAAGATCAAGGCGTATTAGTTGTGAAAGTTATGCCTAATTCACCAGCTGCAAGAGCAGGTATACGTGCTGGTGATGTAATTCAAAAACTCAACGGTGAAACTGTAAAAGATGCTAGTAGCATCCAAAAAGCAGTAGATAATAGCCAAATCGGCGGAAACTTACGCATAGAATTACGCCGTCAAGGTCAAACCGTCAATTTAGCTGTACAACCAGGTGCATTTCCCACTGCGATGAATTAAAGAAATTTCAGACAGAAGCACACTTGGATACTATACTCTCTGTGAGTAATACAGTTCCTTGTGTGCCTTGTTTTTGTTGTAACTACAATTTTGTGCTGACTTACTTAAGGTAAATTTATTTATACTTTTAACCACTAGCGCCAAAACCATCAAACACAGTACTTTTGAGTGCGTGGCTTCCAAGGTAGCGGTGCTAGATTATATAAAACACTAATCCAAATGCAGAGATCGCAACCAGCACAGGAACCGCAGTGCTAAATTCAAGTTGTCTTGTTTTGAAAGTTTGTAAACAGTGCATGGGAATAACCAGCGGCCAGGAGAAAATAGCGATCGCCAACATTACTAAAGATAAAAACGTATCTTCGGGGGAATTAGCAGGATGACGAAAATGAAACTTTAACCAGTTCACTAAGAAATAGCAGGTCATCAATAGGTAACTAATAACCAAAGCTAATTGAACCTTGTCCATCTTAGATTCTCCTTTATTTATCTTAAAGTCAGCGAAACAATTAAATTTATTACTTACATATAGAATTCCTATTTAATTGTTGTTGGCGTAGCCTGCGCTCTGCGCTTACAGAACTTAGTACAGTTTATTTTCCCATTTCCCCGTTCCCTGTTCCCCGTTCCCTCTGAAATACTTTCATTGGCATTGATTAAAAGTTAGAAAAGATACTGTTATCTTTATCACTTACATTTAAAATTAAAATTTTGTTCGTAGATAAATGTTAATAGAGTTACCCAGATAGAAAAATCAGTACTTGTACTGATTTTTGATTTCTATAGATTTAGATTAGGAATGATACTACAGGCATCACAATAGACCTGTCAAATACTATCTATCGGTAAAATACTTTTTGATGGGTGGGAGTGTGGTATTTGTTCGTAGCCATCAAGAACAATAGGACTTACCCAGGAGTCAATAGTTTTTACAAACTTATAGAGTAGTCATTTAGCTTTCCATTTTGATTGAGCAAAGAAGTTATTACTTAGCAATGTTTAGTAATTATTTCGTCCCCTTTATATATCAAAAGAGCAATATCAAAATTGTCTTTTTTCTCATTAATTAATCCATGATATTTGCATTCAATTAAACAAAGTTATATTCCAATACGGTTCAGTTAAGAAGAAATGTAGGTTGGGTTGAGTGCAAGCGAAACCCAACAAAGCCTTGATAATGTTGGGTTACTCTGCGAGAAGCCGCGCAGGGCGCGTCTACGTTCCTCAACCCAACCTACGCTAGTTTTAGTTTTTAGCCTTAACTGAACCGTATTGCATTATAGTCTGGTTAATGTTGGGTTACACTCCGTTCCACCCAACCTACATAATGTCCTTTTTGAAAAACTCCTCTTTTCAAGATTGACGAGGTTTAAAATCCAAAATCTAAAATTTCTTGTCTTCCTTCCCCTTTCCCCTTTCCCCTTTCCCCGATAACTATTCCTGGACAAAAAGTGTGTAGTTCTTTTTGATCTGAGAGTTAAAGGTTGCTACCCAAACTTTGTAAGTTCCTGCTTTCCAGTCTGTGTCGTCGATGCTGGCATCTTTACTATCATTTGTATCATCACCACAGCGAATAGTGTTATCGTCTGGTCCTTGAATCAGTAAGGTGGTATCGTAGCCACCACTATTTACCAGTACTTTCAAGTGGGAAAAGTTTTTTTCCAAAATTAAGATGTGGTCTGGAGTCGGATCAGCGAAGCCAATACACGCTTTTTTATGGCGATCGCGGTTACTAATTGCTGACAAAGAATAAGAACCACCAGTATAACCTGTTACTGTTCCTTGTGCTGGTTCAAAGTGAGGCGATAGAGTAATTTCACCAAAATAAGAAGTGTCTGCTGATACAGACACCGGGGTGATCAATGCTAGCACTGCTAAAATCCAACCCCCTTTTAAAAGAAGTCGGGGGCAACGTTTATCCATAGAAGCCCTCCAACGAAGAAATTATAGTTATATTCTATACTTAATGGTAACAAAAATAACCTTATAGTTATTTAGTGCTGTGCCACATTGGAAGGTGACACAGTGGGGCATTGGGCATTGGGCATTGAGCATTGGAAATAACCAACAATCAACCACTAACCACTAACCACTAACAACTAATTATTTACCTAATTGAAAGAACACGCCACTTTTGAAAATTTCTGTGTCGCTACCGTAACTGCTGATGGTGAGCGATCGCAAATTCTCGAATATGGGTTTTGCGAGTATTTCTGCTAGTCTGAGAATTGGGATTTGATTTTCTAATATTTCTCGACTTTTTGCCCAATCTAAATACACGTAACCTTGGTTTGTTTGGGGAATAGCAGCAATACTATTTTTAAATTGGCGATCGCTAATTAAGGAATTGTTCTTAGCATTGAGAACTTCATTCATTGTTTCGAGGTTGGAAGCAAAAATTTCGTAATTTCCTTGGCTAATATGTACTCCTGAAACTTTGGCTTCAATGGCGTATTTTTCTCGCTGTTGAGGATCGATAAATTTTGTGGCTTTTAATTGTGTCCAAGCGGAGATTTTTTGCTTGTCTACATCAAAAGTATTGAGTGATAATCCCTTTGAGGATGCGATTTCATCTAAATGATCAATTCCGGCTGGTGTGGTTTCAGTTTTTTCGACTACAAATACAAAATCAGGATTTGCTTGTTCTGGACGGGGTAATAATCCGATGGCGTATTCTCCCTGTACCCAGCTAAAAATATCTGCTTTTAAGTCGATATCTGAGCCTGTTTGTACATCTACCACAGGTTTGACTAAATTAGAAACTACATCTTTTTCTGAGCCGGATATGGCTACTTTGAGTTGTTGCCAGACTTGGGTTAAATTGCTGTTAGGTAAACTACTCAAATTTGTGCCAGCGATCGCCAAACCTGCTGAGGCGGGAATATATTTTAATGCTTCTACAGGTTGAGATACTTGCTCTTGAGGAGGTGCTGTTGCGGTTTGTGCGAGTAAGCTAGTTTCTGCTAATAATCCCTTGTTGGATAAAACTAGAGACACTATTTCGCTGTCATAGATTGCTGATTCTGGCAGTTGTAAACCTTGCCATTGAGCAACATTAGGAAGATTGAGGAACGCTGTAGCTAATGCACCTTTGGGTATTTGTTTAACAATTTCCTGATATTTACTAGAGGTAGTTATATTGAGATCAGGAGCCTGGACATTATTAATTGCTTCTCGTAGCACTTTGGGGTCATTGGCAAACAAGATAAAATCATCACCAATAGCAGCACCCGCCAAAGAATTTTGGGTTTTAGATTTTGTTTCTACTTGTTGAGAGTCAGATATTAGTTTGATACCTTCGTATTGTTCTGTGGTTAAGTTTGCTCCAGCGATCGCTCGTTTGGAAAACAACAAATCCACAAATTCGCGGCTTTTCTCTGGATTTTTGGTTGCTAGTGCCATTAAATACCCTGGTTGTTGTCCGTTGCTAGGATCGCGATCGATGTCTTGGGTAGTGACAGCTAAGGTAATTTCATCTCCCAGCCAAGGTTGAATGTCTTGTTTGTAATCTAAGCCTGTGTTGGCTAATAAGCTGGTTTTAAGTTTGGATAGTTCTCCTTCACGTTCCAATGGTTGTAATTTATCAGGATTGACTAGCATTGACATCATCACTGGTGCTTGCTGGGATACAAAAATCGCCGCACCAGGTTGTTTTCTAGTTCCACTGATTCCCACGAGAGAATTTGGACTAGATAAGCCACTACAACCAGAGATCGTAATAAATAGCAGCATCAGTGAAATAGCTGCTAGGGAACGAAAGAATAAGCTTTGCTTCATCATTTGTTTACTTAATTTTCTCTTGCTTCAAATCCTCTAAGCATTTATTCCTGGTCAAGATGCAGATTTTCTGCAAACATAAATAATATCCAGGAAATATCTGGGATTGTTTGTAAAAACTGCGGTTAATCCAAAATCTCAAAATCAAAATCTAAAATCGGATGACAGGTCAACCCATTACCCAAATTAGTGTAGAAGAACTTGCCCAACATTTGTCAAAAGGTGAGCCTAATCTTCAGCTTGTGGACGTGCGTGAACCGCAAGAAGTCGCGATCGCTCACATTGAGGGTTTTGTTAACTTTCCTCTCAGTGAATTTGCTGAATGGGGAAATGAAATTCATGCCCGCTTAGATCCACATGCTGAAACCCTGGTACTTTGTCATCATGGCATTCGTTCTGCTCAGATGTGTCAGTGGCTCGTAAATCAGGGATTTACAAACGTGAAAAATATTTCTGGTGGTATTGATGCTTACTCAATGTTAGTTGACCCTTCAATTCCTCTGTATTAACCGAGAATGACGAGGGTTAAATTATTTTGCTATTCTGAACTCAAGTAAACAGTTATCAACCCTATGATTTGGTCAGAGAAGTGCCACTAACGCACAAAAGTTAAATTTGCTGCGACTTACACTAATAAAACTGTTAACTGATAACTGAATAAATATAATTTTGTGAAATTAACAAGATAGAACTGTTATAACGTATTTTTAGATACTTCAATAATTTACTATTTTGCTTAACTAATAATAATGCTTTTTGCTTCCCAACTTAATAAATTTTTGTTTTTCAAAAACTAATTAAAATTTTGCTTTGGTAAACTTTAGGTATGGAAGTCCAGCTAACCAATCGTCAACAGCACATTCTTTGGGCTACAGTACGTCACTACATCGCCACAGCAGAGCCTGTTGGCTCAAAAGCTCTGCTAGAAGAGTACAATCTGGGTGTGAGTTCAGCAACAATTCGTAACGCCATGGGTGTGTTAGAAAAAGCTGGGCTACTTTATCAACCCCATACTTCTGCTGGGCGAGTACCTTCTGACTCTGGCTATCGGATTTATGTTGATCAGTTGATCACACCTTCTGATACTTTAGCTAGAAAAGTAGAAGAAACACTACAAACACGCCTGAATTGGGAAGATAGAGGTTTAGAAAATCTCTTGCAAGGCGCAGCCCAAATTTTAGCAACTTTGAGTGGCTGCATCAGTTTGATTACTTTGCCACAAAATGTTAGCGCACTGTTGCGGCATTTACAATTGGTGCAAATTGAAGCCGGACGAGTAATGTTGATTGTAGTCACAGATAGTTATGAAACACACTCAGCATTGTTAGATTTGCCACCAAAAAGTAAAGACGCACAACCTGATCCTGAACTGATAGATCGGGAATTGCAAATTGTTTCTAACTTTTTAAATAGCCAATTACGGGGACGCAGTTTGGTAGAAGTCGCTAACCTGAATTGGAGTGATTTAGATCGAGAATTTCAGCACTATGGCGAATACTTAAAAAATTCCTTAGCAGAATTTAGTCGTCGTAGCTTGACGCCAGGGGTGACACAAATAATGGTGCGTGGGATGGCGGAAGTTTTGCGACAACCAGAATTTTCACAACTACAACAGGTGCAAACTATCATCCAACTATTGGAGGAAGAACAAGAGCAACTGTGGCGACTAATATTTGAGGAAAATGAGACTGAAGAAGTCGGTAAACCACGAGTAACAGTAAGAATTGGTGCAGAGAATCCTTTGGAACCAATTCGCAATTGTAGTTTAATTTCTTCCACCTATCGTCGTGGTTCAGCACAGGTAGGTAGTGTGGGAGTTTTGGGGCCAACACGCCTAGATTACGAAGGAGCGATCGCACTCGTTGCTGCTGCTGCTGAGTATTTATCAGAGACTTTCAGTGATCTAAATCCCTCATGAGAAAAATTACCTTTGGGTTGCTTTGGTTAGGATTAATTGCTTATGCTTTCTTACTTGCTCCTCCCAATCAACCCGATACTTTTGAGTTAATTAAAAATCTTTCTACTGGTAAATGGCAAGGAATTAATCCCTTAGTGATTGCACTGTTTAATATTATGGGTATTTGGCCTGTTGTCTACAGTGCAGTTTTGTTTGTTGACGGTAGAGGACAAAAAATTCCTGCTTGGCCATTTGCTACTGCTTCTTTCGCTGTTGGCGCATTTGCTTTATTACCCTATTTGGCTTTGAGAGAACCAAATACACAGTTTTCTGGCGAAAAAAATCTTTTGATTAAATTCTTAGATTCTCGCTGGACGGGTATTATTTTGACTATTGGGACGGCGATTTTAGTTGGCTATGGTATTGGACAAGGAAATTGGGGTGATTTTGTCCAGCAGTGGCAAACTAGCCGTTTTATCAATGTGATGAGCTGTGATTTTTGTCTGCTGTGCGTATTATTTCCTACTTTATTAGGAGATGATCTGACGCGGCGCGGTTGGAAAAGTTCTGGAATATTTTGGCTGTTCGCTTTAATTCCGTTATTTGGCCCTCTGCTATATTTGTGCATACGTCCATCAATACAGGAAAATTGTCTGTAGAGATGCGAAATTTCACGTCTCTACATGCTATTGTCACCTTTCATTGATTTTCCTACCGTGACATTTAACTGTGCGCCAATTAGTAGCACCAAAGAACTGAGATTGAGCCATAACAGCAAGACAATCCCTGCACTCAAAGCTCCATAGGTCAAATTATAGTTACCGAAATTACTAACATATACTCTAAATAATTTAGAAACACCTGCCCATAGTAAGGCTCCGATTATTGCTCCAGGCATAATTGGAGTACCGTTTAACCATTGACTCGGACCATGACGATAAATAATACTAAACGCATAAGCTATGATCATCAAGGTTAAAAGCCAACGAAACCAAGACCAAGCAGATAAAAATATTGCTCCAGATAGTTGTGTAGTATCTAACAGTAATTGAAATATTAAATCACTGATAAATACTAATAAAGAAGCAGTTAGTACTAAACCGATTGTAGCGATCGTCAAAATCAAAGAGATGAGCTTCGCTTTCCAAAAAGGTTGTTTCAGATTTGGTGGAATCTGGTAAATCTCATCCATCGCGTTCATAGCTGCACTAATTGCTCCTGATGCAAGCCAAAGAGCAACCAAAGAACTGATATAAACAACTTCTCTACTTTTAGGTAGTTGTATCTGTCTAGTAAATTCTTTCAACAACAGTGGAACTTGTTCTGGGGCAAAATTAAGTACTTGTTGAGCTAAAATATCAACTTGATTTTGGGAAATATTCAACATCCCAATTATTGTCAGAATAGCCGCCAGTGTAGGAAATAAAGCTAACAAGTTGTTATAAGCCATTTCCGTAGCTAAACCAGGTAATCTGTGTTTACCACTTTCCTTGACAACTTGTTTGAGTACCGCAAAGTTGAGATGGCGAAAGAAACGGATAAAGCGAGTAGAGAACATGGAAAAGGGAGACAAGGAGGACAAGGGAGACAAGGGAAGGGAGAATCATTAATGACAAATGACAAATGACAAATGACCATTGACTATTGACTATTGACTATTGACTCTTCAACTGTCTCTCTCAACAAATGTATGATGGCAATGAGTGAATCAAGGAAAATCAGTCATGACTAATGTTGTAGAACGTAGCTTTCCGATTGATTTAGGAGCCTACAAGCCTTTAGCACTAGATCCAAGCAATCCTACCCTTACTGACGAGCAACGCCAGACTCTCAAAGCTAATATCCAGCTATGTCGTGATGCGATTGTTTTCTTCACAGCGACGGGAGCAGCTAGGGGTGTAGGTGGACACACTGGTGGCCCTTATGACACAGTGCCAGAGGTAGTAATTCTGGATGCACTCTTTAGAGGTGCGCCAGATAAGTTCGTACCGATTTTCTTTGATGAAGCAGGACACCGAGTTGCTACCCAGTATCTCATGGCTGCTTTGCATGGTGATCTACCTTTTGAGCAACTTGCTCACTATCGTGAAGCCCATTCTCGACTACCGGGACACCCTGAGTTAGGATTGACCCCAGGTGTAAAATTTAGCTCTGGGCGTTTGGGACATGTCTGGCCTTATATTAATGGGGTGGCAATGGCCAATCCAGACAAAGTAGTGATTTGCCTTGGTTCTGATGGTTCACAACAAGAAGGAAATGATGCAGAAGCTGCACGTTTAGCAGTTGCCCAAAATCTTAACGTCAAACTGATCATTGATGATAATGATGTGACGATCGCCGGACATCCTTCTGAATATCTGCCAGGTTTTAGTGTAGTTAAAACCCTCACTGGTCATGGTGTGAACACCAATGTCGGAGATCCTGAAGATATAGATGATTTATATCGTCGTATCTGTGAAGCAGTAACCACCGATGGGCCAATTGCTTTGGTAAACAAGCGGAAAATGGCTGTAGGGATTGATGGTATTGAAGGATCAACCCACGGTCATGATGTGATTCCTGTGGATAAAGCGATCGCCTACTTAGAAAAGCACGGACAAACCGCAGCTGTCGAATATCTCAAGAGCATCCAAAAACCCAAGCTTCCCTACACTTTCCTCGGTGTCAGCGAAAAATGGGATTCTAATCGTAATATTTTTGGTGATGCGGTAGTATCTGTCCTCAGCCGTATGAGTTCTGAAGAACGTAAAGCAAAGGTCATGTGTATCGATAGTGACCTCGAAGGTTCTTGCGGTTTGAAGAAAATTCATGATGCCTATCCAGATATTTTCGTCGCTTCTGGTATTATGGAACGGGGTAACTTCTCCGCCGCTGCCGGTTTCGGTATGGAAAAAGGCAAACAAGGCATTTTTGGTACATTCAGCGCCTTTTTGGAAATGTGTATTTCCGAAATCACAATGGCGCGGTTGAACTACTCCAACGTCCTGTGTCACTTTTCTCACTGCGGTGTAGACGATATGGCAGACAACACTTGCCATTTTGGTCTCAATAACATGTTCGCCGACAACGGGTTAGACGACGGTTACGAAACGCGGTTATACTTCCCAGCCGATGCTGGCCAAATGAAAGCCTGTGTGGAAGCAGTATTTTTTGACCCTGGGTTAAGATTTATCTACTCCACCCGCTCCAAAGTACCCCAGATTTTGGATGAAAATGGTAATAATTTCTTTGGCGAAGGTTACACCTTTGTTCCTGGTAAAGATGAAGTTATCCGAGAAGGAAGTGCTGGTTATATCATCAGCTTTGGTGATGGATTATATCGCGCTCTCGATGCTGTCGAAAAACTCAAACAGCAAGGAATTGACGTTGGTTTGATCAACAAGCCGACACTCAACGTCATTGACGAAGAGATGCTAGCTAAAGTTGGTAAAGCACCTTTTGTTCTGGTTGTAGAAGCACTCAATCGGCGCACAGGATTGGGTAGCCGCTTTGGTTCCTGGTTACTAGAACGGGGACTCACACCAAAATTCGCTCACCTCGGAATTCATAAAGAAGGTTGCGGTGGATTGTGGGAACAGTTCCCCTACCAGGGATTAGATCCTGAAGGAATTATCAAGAAAGTCAAGGAACTAGTTAGCTAATTTATCAAACGCGCGTAAAACCTTATTCCGCAAGTGGCTTAGGACGGTTGACTTGTAGGGGCAATTCATGAATCGCCCCTACGTAAATATACACAGGAACTTCTTGTAGGATAGCCTAAGCAGTGTTAGGCTGTTTATGCAAATTGTCTGATAGTTTTAGTTTTTTATGCAGTGGCAACCAATAGAGGATTTACCATCAAACTGGGAAAAATTGGCTAACTCTGAATTGCCACCTTTAGTCACTGTTTGGGATGAACAAGCGCAGCGTCTGCGCTCATCTGGCGAATTCAAAACCTTTATGGAAAGGTTACGCCGAGAGATCGCGATCGAGACTGGAATCATTGAACGACTGTATACCCTAGACCGAGGGATTACTCGTTTATTAATTGAACAAGGAATCAATGAAGCTCTGATTCCTCACGGAGCTACAGATCGTCCCATTAAGCAGGTTGTATCTCTAATTCAGGATCAAGAAGCAGCAATTGAAGGACTATTTGATTTCGTAGGTGGACAGAGAACTTTATCGACTTTCTATATCAAACAATTACATCAACTTTTAACCCAAAATCAAGATATAGCGGTTCTCGACCTAGTGAGGTACGTTTTCAAAGCTATTAACTTTATTAAGAAGGATTGGGGTATACCTCAGTTGCTTAGGAAACGCTATAGTACAGAAGCTAAAACATCAACAGGACAAATAATTAGCGTTTCTCTGATCCGAGGTGACTGGAAGCGACTACCTAATAACCCTGAAAGACCTGATGGCTCTATACATGAATATTCTCCTCCAGAACAGGTCACTTCTGAAATGGATCGGTTAGTTGAGTTGCATCATCAACATCGAATACAACAAATTCCTCCTGAAGTTGAAGCAGCATGGCTGCATCATCGCTTCACTCAAATTCATCCATTTCAAGACGGTAACGGTCGAGTTGCTCGATGTCTGGCTAGTTTAGTGTTTATCCAAGCTGGATGGTTTCCTTTGATTCTGACTCGCGATGATCGAGGAGCCTATATTGCAGCTTCAGAGCAGGCAGATAAAGGTAATTTATCACACTTGATTAATTTGTTTTCTAAGAGTCAAAAACAAGCATTTATTCGTAGTCTTGGTTTATCTGAACAAATCTTGTCAGAAACGCGACGCGCTCAAGTCGTTATTGCTTCTATAGCCGACAAACTTAAGCAAAATCAATCAGTAACCATTCAGGATCGTTGTCGAAAAGTTGAAGATTTTGCGGCAATTTTGTTTACAATCGCATCTGTTCGTTTACAAGATATCGCTAATGAAATAAAATCATCTGTTCAAAATCTAGTAAGTGATGCTCAGGTTTTTACTGTCTTGGCTCCAGCTGGCGATGAGAAATATTACTATCATCGCTACCAGGTTGTAGAAACAGCTAAACAGCTAGAATACTTTGCAAATCTTCGTCCCTATCACAGTTGGATACAATTAGTCATTGACGTAGAGTCAAAAACAATAATCCTGTTATCTTTTCATGTTCTTGGACATGAGTATCGTGGTTTACTTGTATGTTCTGCATGTGCGTACCATAGAGATAATGCAGAAGAGGGCGAACAAAATATTAGCGATATCCAAGCCTTAACTGACTCTCCATTTCAGTTCTCCTATGCTGATCAAGAAAGCAATCTTACAGAGCGTTTTAAGCAGTGGTTGGAAGATGTACTTGTAACTGGTTTAGAGTATTGGAATAAGAGCCTTTAAAAGGTTAAAGGAGCGATCGCAGCAATATCTGGATCACAGCCACCTACTTGACTAGTAGTCAGCATCCATACAGAGGCTCCCTGCTGGATAAATATCTCAGTTACAGTATCGTTAGCTTTGCGAGGAAACATTGATCGCCAACTAATTAAACCTGTAAATAGTTGTTTTAAGGGACTATCTTCAAGAGAACTACCGAGGTTGTCGGTAGAGTTTTGCCAGTCAGCGCGGGCGACACCGAAAGGTAATAGTTCCCACCGCAGAGATTTTCCTAACTTGACCAATTTTTGCAGGCGGTTGAAGTCTTCGGGATTACACTCTAGCCAGTTTTGATAATCTCCATGATGAGATTTAATTCCAACCTCAATGGCTTTAACTGCTGCGTATAACGCCTGATTGGAATCTTGGGAGCAGTTATTAGCAGGGCCAACATAGGTTCCACCAGTACCATCACCAATCCGGTAACGGGCTGTCATGATTTCCAATTGCCGAATTAGTGTTTGCAATGCCGATCGCTTGACGCCATTAAAATTGTAGTCTTCGGTGAAAGGGTCATATTTGATCAGAATATTGGTTGTGGGACGAATCCCCAGCCAACCAAACTGGCGATCGCCCAAATAACGCGATATATGCAATGTGCCAGCAATTAATCCATCGATGTTGTGAGTGTAAACTTGGTGATACTCGATGTCAAAGCATAACTCGTCTGTCAGGGGTTCCCGCACAACCTGCGCCACACCGTAAGCAAAATGTCCAAAGTAGACGGGGCTGCTAGCTGCGGCTTCTTTTTTCTTACCCCCGATACCGCCGTAGGTATGGAGAACTAAAGCGCGATCGCCTTCACGCCACTCTGAGACTGCTTCCTCAATTTCACAGTCTTTAGTATTCAAAAGCACAGATTGAATGTGTCCTTTATGAGCAATTATTTCCTGCCAAGCTTCTTTTTTCAGGTAATTCAGTGCTGGTTTTTTGCCATTAATTACCCGTTGTGGCTTGACTTGTACTAAAGAGCGAGGAATTAATGATTGGACTACAAACATACCATAAGTATTTTTTGCTCCGTAAATATACCATCCTTTAGGATTTAAAGGAGACTTTTCCAGATCACGGTTGGTGGAAGGATAAATTTCGTTTTCGTAAGCAATTACCTGGGGCATTCTTACGACTTCTTCGACTCCATCAAATTGACCAGAGGCAGGATTATAATGAACTACGCGAAACTGTTCGCCGTCTGGGCTGATTGGTTGCAAAAACTTCACTAAGGCGTAATCTCTCCCGGAAATTTGCACAGGTTCGCTATTAATGTGCAAAGTAACAGCTTGGTTTTCCCTATTCTCTTCAATTACAACAGGTTCATGCAACATGACGATAACATCATCGTTAGGTCTTGCACCGGCCAAAGACTCTAGCGGCCTCACCTGTCGCCAATGATTCAAACGAGTTGGTTGAACTAAACCTTGTTGGGAACTATAGATTGCTTGCTGGCTAAAATGGACGTCTTTAATAACTGCTGGCGTTGAATTTCTGGCTGGGGAACCATCAAGCCATTTCAAATTTACAACTTGTCCGATGAGATGTTGATATTCATCAGGAGCGTGATAAAGTTCCAGCAAAACACCAAACCGTCGTTGTTGCTTTGGTGGTAAAATCAGTCTCCCCATCCAAGGGGCGATGGGTTGGTAAAGATGTGCTGGTACAGTCTGAGTTAAGGATCTTGTTGTTTGAGGTAAAGGATAGTAGTCTGGTCGATTAAATTCTGCTTGTTGATAGCGATCGTAATTGCTGAGTTGACGCGGTTCGGTTTCTGGCTCTATGTCATACTCCTCTAGTAAGATTTTTGTCACCAAATCTAATGTTTGTTGTAGATGAGTGCGACCATCAGGCAATAATTGGTGAGGATCTAAAACACCTCCAGCACCACTGTGACCGACTGGGCCGAGGGAAGCGAAAGAAATTTTGCCCATGCGTTTGGCGCGATTCCAGTAGGATAGAAAAAATATTTTCCAACGCTTGGGGAAAAAAATCGGCCCTAAACGTTCAACTGGATCTTTGTCACCAACAAAATGATAGAGATGCTCTGTCATCAGGGCATTAGTATTACCACTGATTACGCCAGCTAAAGAAATTACCTCAATTGGTGCAACTAATGCCCGCTTGAGATGGGAGAGTGTTCCCATCGCTATTTGTCCACCACCACTGAAACCAATTAGAGTGATTGGTACGCCACTACCAGGCTGATAACCATATCTCACCAGGCTGTTGTACATGACTTGAGCCATTCCCTGGTTATAAATCGGGCCGTAACGCTGGTCAGCAGAAACCATGACTACAAAGGTGTTACGGATATTAATTGCGACAGCCAGCAAAAGACCAAGTAAACCTGGATTTTCGGACATACTTAATCGTTCGGCTGTTCGCCAAAAAAATGAGAAGAATCCGCCTTCGGTTAAAGGTCGATTAAGAACAGAGTAAGGAATTAGCCCCCTAATGATGGCAATGTTATCTGGTAATATGGCTGCTAATTGACTGAGAAACTCTTGACCATCAGGAAAGTAGCGTGATGAAGCTTGACCAATACCATCCAAATAAATCACAAAACGCACAACATTTGTTTGGGGTGGGATCGGTTCTTCTAATGTACCTGGGTCAAGTGTAGTATCAATTTGATCGCCATACCAACCTGCCCACCAGCCCAAAGCTTCTAGAGGAACAAGCAGTCCGGCGAAGAGAGTAGCAATTAAAGATATCTGCGCTAAACTTATAGTCAAACTTAGCGCTTCACTCAGAGCATTGTACGCAACTATCCACATATGGCGCAGTGGTGGGAATAATACAGTCAAAAGCAAGGCTATCAAAAAAATACCTAAAAATTTGACGACTCGCTTTAACATCATCTCACTTCCTGTGGTCTCTGTTGTCGAGGGTGTTGGTAGTTGGATAAATCCTGAAGAGGGTTTGTCCCCTTGTTTGGAGAAGATTTTCTATCCCTCGCATATCTGTAACTAGTTTTTTCCCAGCCACCGTGTTAGAAAGCCATACACCGATCGCTCCTATGGGTTTACCTATAGTACGCTGTAAAATTTGGAGTACCACCCATCCTAAAGCTGCACACCAAAAGGCTCGCCATACACTTACATGTAGGACTGCATGTAAACCAACTTCAAAGGCCAATAGTGTCCAGATTGAAAGTATGACGTTAATCGGTACACCGAAATAGGGTAAGGCGACCAAAAAACTAAATATCATTGGTGCATAGGCTAGTCCCAGAAGAGACCATACAGTTTCATATGGGGTACTCGCATCGAAAAATAGCCAACTTACAAACCATGTACTCAGACCCCAAAACAAGACGCTAAATGCAAATAATACTGAGGCGATCGCTAAACTGAGCAGAAAGCGAATTGGTTTGACTCGATTCACAAATAGTACAATACCTTGACCGAAGGCTTGTGAAAAGCCCGCTAATAGTACGGTGAAAAGTGCAACTCGAAAACCTTGGGGTAGAATTTGGATCGATTCAAACGCTTTGGGGTTGAGAGCGATCGCCCCAAATATAAGTTCCCAAAATCGGTCGAAGGCTGTCTGTGTCATGAAGCTCAGTTATCAATTAATATTCAAATAAATTCAAGCTAAATCCTGGCAATATATTTTCACCGGATAATTCTGTGGGAAGGTTTCGCACTTCTACGTCTTGTCCTGGGCGATAAATTTCCACTTGCTGCTGTTGGGGATTAATCAACCATCCCAATTGCACTCCTGCATTGAGATATTCTTGCATTTTCTGACGTAGGGTTTCTAGGTCGTCGGTTGCTGACCTTAATTCGATAACAAAATCCGGTGCAATGGGGGGAAACTTGCGTTTTTGTTCAGGTGTGAGTGCTTCCCATCGTTCTCTGCGAATCCAAGCAACGTCTGGGGAACGGTCAGCACCATTAGGTAATTTAAATATAGTAGACGAACTAAAAGTATAACCGAGTTGCGTTTGGCGATTCCAGATTCCCAAATCGATAATTAATTCGGCTTCTCGATTGCCGCTTTCTCCTCCAACGGGTGGCATAATAATTAATTTTCCCTTGGGTGTTCGTTCAAACTTCAACTCGCGGTTATTTTGACATAGCTGGTAGAATTGTTCGTCCGTCAGGTGAACGGTGTCTAGGTTTAGTGTCAAAGGACTTGTAACCATACAGTTAACCTGAATAGTGGTGGTTATGATACCATGCTATGGCATCTTTAAGGGTTGTAAAATCAGCTTGCGCTTTTAGCCATTCTTGCACCTGTTGATCAGTAAATAGTCTTTGAGTCGTAAATCAAGTTTCTGAGTCGTAAATTAGCTTCACAAGTCATAAAACAGATTTTAATCTGAAAAATCTGGCTTTTATCTTGTAAATCTCTTACTTGCGTCAAATTTAGCTAGAATGCGTTACTATCTTGTTCTTGCTTGTCCTCATCTAGCGCTTTCTGGATGGCTTGGCGGCAAAATTCGCCTGGGTTATCCTTGCTTTTTACTTCTTGGTAGGTTGATTCAGATACCCTAATTGACAGTGTTTTGGTAAGTGGTTCTTCTCCAGCAGACTGAAAACCATGATTCTTGATATTTGGATTGCCGCCTTTTCTAGCCATTAAAATATTAATACAAAATTGCTGCAATAATTCGTGTACTATTATATAAAAGTAATTATGGTGGCTATGCTTCCGGGAAGTTGCTCTAGCCACCATATCCAATTGACAACCAATGGACATTTATATGATGACACGAGAACAGTTGGAATCACTATCTCTGGAAGATTTGAAAGCAATCGCCAAGCATTACCGAATACAGCCGCTTAGTAATCATGATAAAGCAGAAAGCTGGATGAATGTCCTGCTAAGATTTCCGTATCGGGCGATTGATCAAATGCGTGAAGGAGTGGGATTGCGATCGCCTGGTAATCATGCTGTACTTTATTTAGAGTACATGCTTAATCTTATTGGTGAACCAACAGACAGCCAGTTTGCTTTAATTCGAGCTACTCAAAATGATGAATGGCTAAAAGATGAGGATTGGCAATTTTATCAGCAAAAGCTTTTTGAGATATATCGAGTTAAGTTGCTGCTAAAAGAAGCATTGAAAATTTTGGTTGACTAATTAGAGTTGCTGGTGCGTTATGACTTCAGCCTAACGCACCCTACTGGCGTGGTGCTGCTAAAGCATCTTAGTGCGATCGCTCATTCTCCATTACCTCTAACAGGAGCATATATCTCGTAGTAAAGCAAGGGTCTTTCGTTAACGATGGCTCTTTTTGTCCGAGACATGCCTATTTTATCCAAGACGCGAATTGAGCGATCGTTCGGCTCATCGACATCTGCAACTATATATTTGATACCCAAGTTTGCAAATGCATAATCAAGCACAGCCAAAGTAGCTTCAGTTGCGTAGCCATGTCCCCATAACTGGGGTCGGACACCAAAAATTAAACTAGGTAATTCTTCTGTAAACCGAAGTAAACCTGCAAACCCGGCTATCTGGTCGCTATGATTTTCAAAAAATAACCAAATTCCGTAACCGTGATTGCTGAAGCTAGCAATACTGGCTTCAATAAAGGATTGGGCTTCTTTGCGAGAGATTTCGCGGTTATCGAAGAGAAATCGCCGAATCTCTGCATCACACCATAACTCGTGTACAGAGTCAAGATCCTCAAGTTGGCATGGGCGAAAATGTAGACGATCGCTATGTAGCAAGTTCATGAAGATTGCAAATTATAATAACTAGATTTATCCGGTTGCCAAGCTGCTCGTGTCAAAGCATAATACACTACATCTAAATTATAGAAATAAGCATCTTTTTCATACTTTAATCCGGCTTTTTCCATCACACGGCGGGAAGCAGTATGTTCTGGTGCTGCGATCGCAACGATTTTATCTAATTTGACCTCTTCAAAACCATACCTCAAACTGGCTTTTGTTGCTTCTGTGGCGATACCTTGATACCAGTAAGCTTGTTCCAAACGATAAAGAACTTCTACTTCGGGACTGTTTGGTAAAAAATTTAATCCGCAATGACCTATCAATTTATTTGTAGCTTTGTCTACTACAGCCCAAACACCAAAGCCGTGTTGTTTCCAATGCTGAATAAAAACTTCTAAAATCTGTTGTGTGACATCTTTGACTTTATCTTTGGGAATAGGCCCTCTGGGGGAGTATTTCATTACTTCCGGATTGCTCAAAATTACTGCTGTTTCATCGACATCATCAAGAGTGTATGGTCGGAGGTATAATCGCGTGGTTTCAATCTTTGGCATGGTGACGAGTAGGAAAGCAAACACTATATTAAAAAAATTTGCTTATAGTATTGTAAAAATTAATATAATTTTCCTATTATGAGCATCTCTATACCTCGAAAAAAATCTCACTCAGAATACCGTCAACGTGAAAACGACTGGCGGTTATTTTTGCGATTAACACCCTATGCTCGTCGGCATGTGCGATCGCTTACATTATCAATACTATTACTTGTACCAGTAGCTTTGGCTAATGGTGTCCAACCATTGTTGATCGGACAGATTATTTCTCTGATTCGCAAAGAACCGAGTACCTATGAATTTCTACGCAATCTCCCCTTTTGGTCGGCTTTACACCTTTTAGAAGGATTGTTAGTTGTCACGGTAATTATTCGACTGATATTTACAGGCTTTCAGGGTTATTTAGTACAGAAAGTAGGACAACAAATCACTGCTGATATTCGCCAAGATTTATTTCATCATGTTACTTCTTTAGCAGTGCGCTTTTTTGACCGCACACCTGTAGGTAAATTAATTACTAGACTCACCAGCGATGTGGAAGTATTAGGGGATGTCTTTGCGACTGGGGCAATTGGTATTGTATCTGATTTGTTCTCCATGCTGGTGATTCTCGGTTTTATGTTTTCAATCCAGTGGGAACTTGCTTTGATGCTGCTGTTGATGCTGATACCTGTCTCAGCTTTAATCATTTATTTTCAACAACAGTATCGCAAAGCTAATTACAAGTCCAGAGAAGAACTTTCAATCTTAAATTCTCAACTTCAAGAAAATATTGTTGGTATTAATGTTGTACAACTCTTCCGCCGGGAGAAATTTAATGCTGAGTTGTTTCGCAAAAGCAATAAACGCTATGTCAAAGAGGTAGATAAAACTATCTTTCATGATACGGCTGTATCTGCAACATTAGAATGGATTTCCTTAGTGGCGATCGCAGCTGTTTTGTGGGCTGGTGGTTATTTACTTTTGCAACAAAACTTGACTTTTGGTATTTTATCTTCATTTGTATTGTATGCTGAAAGGCTATTCCAGCCTCTACAACAATTTGCCGAAAAATTTACGGTCATTCAATCAGGTTTCACTGCTATTGAACGTGTTTCTGATATTTTGGATGAACCCATCGAAATCCGCGATCGCGCTAATCCCAGAGTATCAGTTTTAGATGTCCAATTTGGATATATTGACGAAATAGTTGACCATCTCGAATCTGAAACCGAACATCCCAAACCACAATTAGGAGAAATCAAATTTGAACATGTTTGGTTTGGTTATAAAGAAGATGATTACGTGATTAAAGATTTAGATTTCACAATTCATCCCGGTGAGAAAATCGCATTAGTCGGTCCCACTGGTGCTGGTAAAACTACTATCATCCGTCTTTTGTGTCGTCTCTACGAACCCAGCCAAGGACGCATTTTAGTTGATGGTATAGATATCCGAGAATTACCCCAAGCTGAACTACGCCGCTACATGGCAGTAATTTTACAAGAAGGTTTTTTATTTGCTGGCGATGTCAAAAGCAATATTACCTTAGCAGATGGTTATTCATTTGAGGAAGTACGACAAGCAGCAGAGAAAACTAATATTGCCCAATTTATCGAAGAACTTCCCCAAGGATATGATACTCAATTGCGAGAACGGGGTACAAACCTTTCTAGCGGTCAAAAGCAACTATTAGCCTTCGCCCGTGCAGCTATTCGCAACCCCCAAATTCTAGTCTTGGATGAAGCCACTGCTAGCTTAGATGTAGGAACAGAAGCCTTAATTCAACAAGCTTTAAACCAGCTATTGATCAGACGAACTGCAATTATTATCGCTCACCGCCTATCCACAATCCGCAACGTAGATCGGATTTTTGTCCTTAAACGCGGAGAATTAATCGAACAGGGAAGTCACGAACAGTTACTCCAACTAGGAGGACTTTATGCTACCTTACACAACTTACAAATGTTAGGAACATAATTGTACTGTAGGGGAGCGGGGATTGGGCATGAATCAGTTAACAGTTAACAGTTAACAGTTAACAGTTACCAGTTTAATTTGATCAGTGATCAGTGATCACTGATCACTGATCACTGAGAAGTTGTCCCCCTTGTCCCCCAATCCCCAATCCCCGATCCCAAAATTCTTATGCTTGACCTGACCAAACTGACACGACAAATGCAGGGTTTGAGTCAGCATCTTACACAAGAAGCTGCTGCTAGTCGCCAACGTTTAGAATTAGCTCAACAACATTTTCTTAAGGCTTGCGATCGCCAAGAAGAGTTTGTCCAAAAACAGGAAAAATGGCGCGATCGCATTCCGTTTATGAATGCTACTCCTGTTGAACCACTCAACACTTGTATTGAGATCCCTGTTCCACCGAAAGTTCATACTGTGATCGCCACTGATGGTTCCCAAATAAGCCCCAGCCATCATGAAATAGCCTATTGCTATCTGCTCAATATTGGCAGAGTTGTTTTACATTATGGTCAAAATAAACACCCACTTCTAGATAGTTTACCGGAGATATTTTATCGCCCAGAGGATTTATATATTTCCCGTCAGTGGGGAATTAAAACTGAAGAATGGATGAGTTTTTGCCGTACCGCTAGCGAAGCGACAGTCTTAGCAGAATTAGCCTGTAGTGTTGTCTCCAAAGATCAAGAAGTATTTTCTCTCTCCACTCCCCCATCTTCAAAAATTCCCACTCTCGCCATGGTGGATGGTTCATTAATTTACTGGTTTTTAGAACAATTACCTTTTGATGCACGCGATCGCATCTTACCCCCAATTTTACAAGCTTGGCGGCAAATGCGAGATGCTCAAATTCCTCTGATGGGTTATCTGAGTGCATCTCGCAGCATTGAAACAATGAACTTTTTGCGGCTTGTGGCTTGTCCCCATCCCGCACCTGATTGTATGAGTTTTTGCCCAAATCAAATGGAAAAAGTTGCTTGTAAATTGTTTGAATCACTACGGGATACAACTGTTTGGACAATGCAACTCAAACCAGGACAACGTGGGCCTTTATGGCGCAGTAATGCTCGTATTCTAGACTTATACGAAGATTTGCAAATTTACTTTTGTTATGTCCATGTAGGAGCCGAAATTGCTCGGATAGAAATACCTGCGTGGGTAGTAGAAAATACATCTTTATTTGATGAAGCACTGGGATTAATGTTGGCACAAGTGCAAAAAGGATATGGCTACCCTGTAGCAATCGCTGAAGCACACAATCAAGCAGTCGTACGTGGTGCAGATAAAGCGCGTTTCTTTGCTTTGTTAGAACGACAAATGATCAAAGCTGGTATAAAAAATGTGGGAATTTCTTATAAAGAAGCAAGGAAAAGAGGAAGTATTGCTTAAAATACAATCTAAATAAAATATTACAATCCAAAATCCAAAATCCAAAATCCAAAATGGCTATGACCTATGCAAAATTTAGGTACATCACAAACAACAGAGCTAAACTTAGAACTATTTCATGTTCAAACTAGTAGATCATTTGAAATACCAACACCTTCAGCTGTGATTCGTATTGGTAAACCGAATGAAAAAATCAATCCAGATATAGATGTTACTTTTTTACCAGACGCTGATGTAGTTTCTCGCCTGCACGCAGAAATTCACATAGAAGGTAACAGCTACTATATTGAAGATTTAGGAAGCTCTAATGGCACATATCTTAATAATACAAAGCTAGAGCCACGAACTCGCTATCCTCTCAATTTAGGAGATAAAATTAACTTAGCTCAAGGGGAAAAAGTTACTTTTATATTTCAAAATCAACAACAAAATCAAACAAATAATATTTCTATTTCCAACCCAACAGTATTTCAGCCCCAGAATACTAACGCAAGTCAAAAACACAAGGTTGATCGAACTAGCAAAGTATTAGGCACATCTCTAATAATTGCTGGAATTGTAATTTTGGCTTCTAGTACTCAAATTGGTATTTTTGTACGGCTTCCAGGTGTATTGCTGTGCATTGTAGGAGTTGCGATACTAATTTGGGGGCGCTTTAATCCGATTTTTGGATTGCTTTTGATCTTAGGTGGAATAGGAGTAATTGTTTTCACTGGTGGGGTATTTGCTTCGGTGAATTTATTGGCTTTTTTAGTAGCATCTGCTTTATTAGCAGTGGGATATCTACTTTTTAGTACTGGAAAAGTAGGTAAGTACGATTTACAAACCCTCAAAGGATTGATCAAGAAAAAACGTCAATAAAGCGATTGAACAAGACGCTGGAAGTGGGAAACGTGGAGAGCAGAGGACGCGGTGACGCGGAGTTAACGCTTCGCGGAAGTCCTCATCTTCAAGGTACTCCTAAGAGCATGTTTGAAAAGTTTTTCGGAGTTAAAAATTATGCTAATCGCCTCACCATAATGCGTATCATGGCAAGATAAATAAAAGTCTCGGATGTTTCAGGCAACAACTCATAGTCTCGAACTAATCGGCGACATCCCA
>NZ_JBHFLM010000196.1:0-85493 GCF_041928655.1 Pelatocladus sp. BLCC-F211
GAAAAATAATTAACTATAGTAAAGTTTTGTAGGTTGGGTATAGCGACAGCGAAACCCAACATTATAGTCTGGTTAATGTTGGGTTACACTCCGTTCCACCCAACCTACATAATGTCCTTTTTGAAAAACTCCTCTTTTCAAGATGGACGAGGTTTAACTATAGTAAAGTCAGTGAATTCATAATTCGCATACCGGGAGCAAAGAGGATGAAAGCAGCTGTCATTCATCGGTATGGTTCTGCTGATGTGTTGCAATATGAAGATGTAGCACCACCAACAATCAAAGCTGACGAATTACTTGTGAAAGTTCACGCCAGTTGTATTAACCCTGCTGATTGGAAAATCCGCAAGGGAATGTTGAAAATTGTGACAGGCAATAAATTCCCCATGATTCTGGGATTTGATTTGGCAGGTGAAGTCGTGGAAGTTGGTTCTAATGTTACACGCTTCACAATCGGAGATTCAATTTACGGGACTCTGAAACCACCAAGTGCAGGTGCTTATGCAGAATTTGTCGCAGTACCAGAAAATTGTGCTGCTCTTAAACCCACAAATATCAGCTATATAGAAGCAGCTTCTATACCCGTCGCTGGATTGACTGCTTTACAAGGACTGCGAGATCAAGGCAACATTAAACCAGGACAAGCTGTTTTAATTAATGGTGCTTCTGGTGGTGTGGGTATTTTCGCGGTACAAATTGCCAAGATACTGGGTGCAGAAGTGACTGGTGTTTGCAGTACGAAAAACCTAGATTTTGTGAAATCTTTAGGAGCAGATCGCGTCATCGATTACACGCAGCAAGATTTTACTCAAGACCCAGTGCAATACGATATTATTTTTGATACAGTTGGGAAGCGGTCTTTTTTTGATTGCCAAAAAGTATTAAAGCCTAACGGAATTTACGTGACTACGCTACCCACCCCGGAAAATATTCTGCCGGGAATTGTGACAATGATTATTCCTGGGAAAAAAGCCAAATTGGTGCTGGAATCACCCAAAGCTCAAGATTTAGTTTATCTGAAAGAATTGATTGAAGCCGCTAAACTTCGTACTGTGATTGATCGCACCTATCCCCTCCAAGAATTAGCCGCAGCTCATGCTTATAGCGAAACTGGACGCGCTGTGGGGAAAATTGCGATCGCCATAACATAAAATTCACAAGTAGGGTGCGTTATGCCGCAGGCTAACGCACCACCTAGAATCCGCCTTTACTAAATTAATTCTAAAATCTTTGCTGGCGTGAGTTCCTGCACATTATGCAAAACTATAGCTGCTCCTGCTTGGCGCAGAGTCTCAGCATAAGCATCACGCCGCGTTGTTGTTTCCTGGACATGTGGCGGTAGTACACCCACACCAATCCAAGTTTTTTCGGGTTGGAGCAATCTCTGACGCGCTTTCTCTACTGTATACATGTCAGCTACTGTATCTCCTACATACACTATTGAAGATGATTTGTCAATACCATCTTCCAACAGGCGAACAGTAGCGAAAAGTCCCGTTGGATCTGGTTTTCCTGGCGCATCTTCCATAGCAATTAATACCGGAGATTGTAAACCCAGGCGACCTTGCAAGACGTAGTTAGCAGAACCACGAGTTGCACCACTGAAAAATCCCCAAGCAATACCAGCTAAAGTCAGTTGTTCGAGATAGCTAGGACTTAACAATAAAGGTTCATCACAAATATAGCCAGTAAAATTTTCAGGATCAGTACCTCGATAACGAGCTTGAAAAAAAGCAACAATATTTTTGTAGTCTAATCCCAATTGTTCGCGGGACTGACCTTGAGCTTCAAAATATCGGTAGATCAACTCTTGGGACGCTTCCCAATCATTATTCCAAATTCCTTCAGACTTTAACTTGTCAATATCTATTGGTGTAGGGCGATACTCACCTTGAGTGAAATTTTCAACAGTATCTGCGATCGCGCGACGATAGGAACCACTCACATCGCGCACAACACCATCAATATCAAAAATCACAATTATGTTCATAGTCAATGGTCAATAGTCAATAGTCAATGATCAATGGGAACAGACTTGTTAAATAATTCTCCTTTGTCTCCCTTGTCCTCCTTGTCTTTTGTCCCCAATCCCCTCATTCAATTTGTCCACCGGGCAGGGATTGCGATAGAATAAGCGATCGCTGTTGTTAGTAAGTATTGCGCGGAAATTTCGCGGAGGTGCGATTGTCAAAGTTCATTTTGAAAATTTTGTGGTTAGACGAAAACGTCGCCCTGGCGGTTGATCAGGTGGTAGGTAAAGGTACTAGTCCTTTAACTAAGTACTTTTTCTGGCCCAGAAATGACGCTTGGGAAGAACTAAAAAAAGAGCTAGAGTCAAAACACTGGATTACTGAGGTAGATCGGGTAGAGTTACTCAATAAAGCTACCGAAGTTATCAACTACTGGCAAGAGGAAGGTAGAAACCGCCCGATGTCAGAAGCGCAAGGGAAATTTCCCGATGTTGCTTTCACAGGTAGCGCCTAGAAGAAGGCAGAAGGCAGAAGGCAGAAGGCAGAAGGGTTAAAATTAATACTTCATCCTTCCTTCATCTTTTATACTTCACACTTCATTCTTGCTGTTGTCAAAGCTGCCATAGCTTGATAGTTTTATCCCTGCTGCCACTTACAATTATTTGTGCAACAGGGTTGACAACAACAGTAGTTACTGAATCGACATGTCCAGTGAGAGTAACAATTTCTTCTCCTGTACAGACTCTCCAAAGCTTGAGTGTATTGTCTCTACTCCCACTAATTAGCGTTTCGCCATCAGCGCTAAAAGCTACTGCTAGAACAGACCAGGAATGGCCTAGTAGTGTGTGAATTACCTGACCAGTATTTACATCCCACAATTTGATAGTGTTATCATCGCTACCAGTTGCCAAGATTTTACCGTCGGGACTGAAGGCGACTGTTAAAACTGCCCATGCATGACCACAAAGGCTATAGCATGGGCAGTTTTCAATTTTTTTCTGGGTTTGGGTGTGAAGCGAAGACAAATCCCAAAGACGAATTGTTCTGTCAAAACTAGCACTAGCAAGTAGTTGATTTTGAGGACTAAATGCAACAGCACTTACCTGTAAATGATGTCCAGCTAGAATCAAAATTTCTTCACCTGTTGTGACATTCCAAAGTTTAACTGTTTTATCCCAGCTACCACTGGCTAAAATTCCCTCAAGGCTAAACGCAAGTGATTTGACAGCGCTTGAGTGTCCCAAAAGCGTACAAATCTCCTCAAATGTGGTCAGATTCCATAATTTAATAGTTTTATCATCGCTTGCTGTTGCCAAAATATTTTCCTTGGGACTGAAAGCAATTGATTTCACCGCTTGAGAATGTCCCATTAATGTAGATATGAGTTTGTGGGTGTTTAAGTTCCACAATTTAATTGTTTTATCATCATGACCACTAGCTAATATTTGACCATCAGACCTAATCGCAACAGAATTTACACTACTCAAAACAGTTGAATATCCAGTTAGAGTATGCAAGCATTCTTGTCCATGATTTGGAATTTTGCCTCGTTCCCAGGCTGGTAGATATTGAGGTGAATAAATACCCAGCGCTTGCATGACTTCATCAGCTGACTGAAAGCGATGATATAGATCAATCTCTATCAACTTGTCAATAATTTTAACTAAGCGATCGCTCACTTTTACTGGCAAATTCTTGGACAACACAAAAAAATGGGAGAGATTGACCTTCATCTACAGCGATAAAAGTTTGACAATTTCCCCCTTGACCAATTTGTTTAATTAAGCGATAGCGTTCGTGTAGTAACACTATTTTGAAATCACAAGACAACTGTTTATGATTTAGTTCGTAGTAAGCACTTTAGTGCTTCTATCTCAGCACTTTAACGCTGACTACAAACTAATTTCTCTAACCGACATTCCCATCCAATGGAAAATCCACAACCACGGGTGAATTACCATTTGCTTGAACTGCTTCGACGTCGGTAACTGGTGGTTTCGGCTGCAACGGTGATATGACTTCACCTGGTTTAGTTGTTTGATTCCAGAGAATCATCGAAAGTAACCCATCTACCAAACCGTTGCTAGTGCCATTGTTCCCGCCAACTAAGACATCGGGGATGAGACGGACGTGGCGATCGCCGATAATTTGCATCAACTGCATAGCTGTATAACCCTGTGAACCTAAAGCTTCCACCCCAGCACGGTAAGCTTCTGCTTTGGCGTTACCAGTAGCACGGATGGCTTCGGCTTCAGCAAGGCTTTTGAGTCGTAGAGATTGGGCTTCTGCGTCGGCTCTTAAACGAATGGCTTGGGCTTCACCCGTGGTTTCTTTAACTTTCGCATTCGCTTTGAGTTCGGCAATTTTCACGCCTTGCTCAGATTTCACCGCTTCTTGTTGAATGTCAGCCTTGGCTTTTAATTCAGCAATCATCACGCCCTGCTCAGACTTCACCATATCTTGTTGGATATCAGCCAAAGCTGTTTCCCGTACCAGTTGCTGTCTCTGGGTTTGCGCCTGCTGCTGGACTTCAAAAGTTTTACGTTGTTCTTCAGCAATTTTCCGGTCTGTTTGGGTTTGCATCAACGTTGCAGGCGGTTGAATATCACCAATCAGGGTATCGATCGCCTGTACATCATAAGCCCGCAGCGCTACTCTAATATAATCGGCGGCTTCTGCTTGCCGTTCACTACGCGCACTCAAGAAATCTAGTACGGTGTAATCTTGGGCTGAGTTGCGGAAATAGTTACCAATCGTTGGTTCCAATACATGGTCTACTAAATTCTGCATCGAACCTACACGGGAAATCACCTTGGGAGCATCCAAAGCGCCAACGTGAATAATTTGGGCAATTTCCAAATCAAAAGCAAACCCGTCTTTGGAACGTACTGTTAAAGAGTCAAGTTTGGCATCATAATTATGACGTTCAGTGCGAACCGACCAATTTAAAACAATATTGGTTGTTGGCACTAATTCAATTTTCATAATCCGGGTATTAACTGGGTGCTTACCTGGATAAAGTGGTTCTATCCAAACACCTTTGTGTCCTTGATTGACTAAGTTACCGTGGGTAAAAGCTGCACCACTGACATCTTCATGCGCCTTACCAACGAACGAAATCACCACACCCACATAACCAATAGGAATTTCTGTCATCGGTACTTGCTCAACTTGGACAAACCAAGGATTCAAGTTCCAAGAACCAGAAAGCAAAATCTGTTCTTGCAAACCCCGACGTCCACCACCATCAATAAATCTTTGTCCATTTTGGAAGTTATCGTGAGCAGCGATCACCGGGCCAGCAATTTCACCACCAGGGATAGGAAGACCATCTAGAGTAGTGACGATCCCAACTTTGTCCCCAGCCACACTATACAGCCGCAACTGTTCTGGACTCATACCATGTTTGCTGGCGTTAGCTGCTGTGATGATTTTAAATAAGGCAGTATTGATCCGGTAAGTACCAGCTGTGAGAAAACCCATTTGTCGCCCTTTTTCCCCACCATGAGTCAGGAATTTCCGAGCGTCTTGGAAATTGTCGCATTCTACTATTTTGCCCAAAATACGTTCGGGTGGGGTATGTGTGCCATCTTCCGCTACAATCAGAGCAATTTCACCTTGGGGAATGGCGATCACTGGCTCTTTTTTCACCGAGTATTGCCAAGGCCAATAGCCCCAGTGCCAACCAGGAGCTAGAGTATCAGCTTGAAAACCAGCTTCACCATTCATGGCGATTAAGCGTCCGGCGGGAAGTCCACGTCCAGAAATCGTAAATTTTTTAATAACAACCCCAACTTCCCGTTCACCGATCACAACGAGTCCGCCAAAAAACAGGGGGACAAAAATCACAACACCACCCACAACAATAATGGGGATAACTCCCCAAGGTGACACATCTGAAAGTTGAACTGTCGTCGGTTGTGTCTGCTGAATTTGGGTTGGGACTGAGGCGAATTCTTGGGGAGTAGTTTTGTTAATCGGATTAGCGCTAGCAGTATGAATGCTACCAGCTATAGTCAAAGTTGTGATTATAGATGCTGCGAAACGAAGTATTTTATTGTGCTTTTGTTGACTTTTATTAGAGGAATCTTGTGAGGCTTCCATATATTTGCCCCTCTGGGCAACTAATTATCCAATGTATCACTTCATTTAGGTTTCCCCTAATTTCTTAAACTTGTTCTTAATTTTGATAAAAGTTTACCTGCTCAAGTTAAACCACGTCTACTTTGAGAATTGTAGTTTTGTAGGTTGGGTGTAGCGACAGCGAAACCCAACATTATAGTCTGGTTAATGTTGGGTTACACTCCGTTCCACCCAACCTAACATAATGTCCTTTTTGAAAAACTCCTCTTTTCAAGATGGACGAGGTTTATCTTTGGGCAAAATTAAATTTTGATGTTGAAAAACTTATCTCTGTGGAATCCATCCATTTTTAGAGCAGACTCCGACTTCGCTTCTCGGAGGGATACACCAATAATTTTTTCCATCAAAGACTACCCTATCTTTGACGTAATTCAACTCAGAAATAGGTCTCCACTCTTGATTTCCTTCCTCGTCATAATATCGATATTGTTCCCCTTTAACTTCTAAACCTTGACCTGTTCCTCCGAGTATATAAAACCCATCTACAATCGGAGGAAGTGAAGCTTCAATCACAGATGACTCACAAACTGTTCCTTCACCTCTACAGCCTTTCGCTATTTGTCCATCAGCCGACAGGCTGTATATTTTATCGTCTTTTAAAAGTAATCCTAAGCCACTTCCGTCTTGCAATATGATCGGATTGGAAAATTTTCCGCGATATAGAACTGAACTGCTAACTGTACCGTTAAGTTTAACTATAGTGGTGCCATCAGTTGCGATCGCTATCGATTGACCAGTTCCATTTCCACCGAGAAAATTAAAAAATCTAGTGCCGATAAACGGCAATTTCGCTTGATGATCAGCAGAAACTGAGGTTTGTTGATGAGTGTTTGTTCCCTTCTCGATCCACCAACGCCAAACTACTCGTTTTAGATTGTTGGAGTCAGTCAACCTCGCCGATACAGACAGTATTTCTCCGGCTTTATTTGTAAACTCGAACAGACAAGCCCCTACTCCTGTCCCTGAGCAGTCTTTAACCTCCTCATACCCAAAATCAAATAATTCTCTTACAGGAGTATTATTAAGATTGGGCGGTTCGCCCTGTATATGGGGTTGCCAACCTTGTTTAATCAGCAGCTCTCGCGCTTTCTGATATGACATACCTTCTTTGAGATCGAGCTGTTCGGCAGGATTGGAAGAATTTTTAGTCCTGGATAGAATCTTCTCACCCTGAGAAGCGAGGATTGAGTTATTTTCCTGTTGATCGCCTCGAACCGTTTGACTTGGTGTATTAATGTTGGCGCTGTTGTTTCCTTGCTGCACATTTGGAGTCGCAAAGCTCGTACATCCAGTTGCGATCGCTCCCACTAAACCCGCCAAAATCTCTACTCTCATTTTAGAAAATCTAATACTTATCAAAAACCCGGTTTCGATAAGGAACCGGGTTTTTAATTATACCATGCCACCAGCAGCTTGAAAACGAGCGCGGGCGCGTTTAAAGGCTTGGTTGGCTTGGATTTGACCTTGGCGATCGCCTTCTTTAACTTGACCTAAACGGCTTTGTGCTTCGTTAAAAGCAGTACGAGCTTCCTCAAGGTCAATTTTGTCGCCACGTTCTGCACCATTGACCAGAATGGTCACTTCATCTTCTTCTACTTCAGCAAATCCACCTAGAAGAGCAATCGGTGTCCAGCCTTGATTTTTACTAGGACGTACTCGCATCACACCAGTATCCAAGGCTGTTAATAATGGTGCGTGTCCAGTGAGGATACCTAGCTGACCAGTAGTACTGGGCAAAATTACTTCTTCAGCAGGAGCATCCCAGATTGTTTTGTCTGGGGAAATTACACGAACTGTTAATGGCATATGGTCAGTTATCAGTTATCAGTTATCAGTTATCAGTCATGAACTATCAGCGAACAGTTATCAAGTGACAACTGTTCACTGATAACTGTTCACTAAAGACTAGCCTTTGAGTTTTTCAGCTTTAGCAACGGCTTCGTCAATGCTGCCGACCATGTAGAATGCTTGTTCTGGCAGTTCGTCCAACTCACCAGACAAAATCATGTTGAAGCCTTTGATTGTATCTTCCAACTTCACGTATTTACCAGGAGAACCGGTGAATACTTCAGCGACGAAGAACGGCTGAGACAAGAAGCGCTCAATTTTGCGGGCGCGTGCAACAACCAGACGGTCATCTTCAGACAATTCATCCAAACCAAGGATGGCAATAATGTCTTGCAGTTCCTTGTAACGTTGTAGGGTTGATTGTACAGAACGAGCGGTGTTGTAGTGTTCATCACCAACAATGTTAGGCTGTAACATAGTGGAAGTGGAACCCAGAGGATCTACCGCCGGATAAATACCCTTAGCTGCCAAACCACGAGACAATACAGTTGTTCCATCCAAGTGAGCAAAGGTGGTAGCAGGTGCGGGGTCAGTCAAGTCGTCCGCAGGTACGTACACAGCTTGGATAGAGGTGATAGAACCTTCGTTGGTGGAAGTGATGCGCTCTTGCAGTTCACCCACATCTGTACCCAATGTCGGCTGATATCCTACCGCAGAAGGCATCCGTCCTAACAGCGCTGATACTTCGGAACCAGCTTGTACGAAACGGAAGATGTTGTCGATAAACAACAGTACGTCTTGCTTGTTCACATCCCGGAAGTATTCTGCCATGGTCAAACCAGACAGACCGACACGCATTCTTGCTCCGGGTGGTTCGTTCATCTGACCATAAACGAGAGCAATTTTAGATTCGTTGAGGTTATCTTTGTTGATCACCCCAGATTCGATCATTTCATTGTAGAGGTCATTGCCCTCACGAGTGCGCTCACCCACGCCAGCAAACACAGACACACCACCGTGTTGAGTCGCGATGTTGTTAATCAACTCCATCATGATCACGGTTTTGCCGACGCCTGCACCACCAAACAGACCAATCTTACCGCCACGACGGTAGGGAGTCAGCAGGTCAACAACTTTAATCCCAGTTTCAAACACGGAAGGTTTGGTTTCCAGTTCGGTGAGTTTGGGAGCAGCGCGGTGGATGGGTAATTTCTCTTCGCTGTTGACAGGCCCTTGATTATCTACAGGTTCGCCCAGGACGTTGAAAATCCGACCCAGGGTGGCTTTACCAACAGGTACGCTAATGGGAGCGCCAGTATCGACAGCTTCCATACCACGTACTAAGCCATCAGTAGAAGTCATCGCCACAGCCCGCACCTGGTTGTCACCAAGCAGTTGCTGTACTTCGCAGGTAATTGCGATTTTCTGTCCAGCTTCGTTAGTGCCAGAGACTTGCAAAGCGTTGTAGATTGGTGGCATTTTTCCGCTAGGGAATTTTACGTCTACAACCGGCCCAATGATTTGGGTAATGTAACCAATGTTTGTTTTTTGTGCTGTGGTGACCATGCTGAGTCTATGATTGAAGCTATATTTCAGATCGGGTCGTAAGAGACTTAAAATTAAGCTATGTCATTTTCAAGAGTAGCACTGAACGACGCTAGAATTTGGCATAAATTTATTATTAAGCTTGGGCAAATCAGTGAGTTAGCCAGGTTAGGATCACAGTAGGGGCGTTTAGATTTGGTCAAGAGACTAAAAAGAGTGTAGGGGTGTAGGAAGAATCCTACTTTCATGCAAGGCTTGTGAAATTTTTTCATTGGGACTGCCTGAATGAAGCTCGTGTCTAAATAATTTATTGGCTGGGAACGTTGGGAACGTCGGTATTTGTAGCTTGAAAAAATTCTTTTTTCTCAAACCCAAAAGTATTGGCAACGAGTGAGTTAGGAAAACTCTGAACTTTTTGATTATATGCTTGCACCGCTTGGTTGTAGCGCATCCGCTCGACTGCAAGACGATTTTCAGTACCTGTTAACTCGTACTGAAGATTGGTAAATAATTGGCTTGATTGCAATTGGGGATGAGCAAATGCATAATCACGGAAACGGTCGATCGCTTGATTGATTTGTACTGTTGCAACAGCTTTTTGATTAGGGGTAGTTGCTTGTAAATAAGCCTGACGTGATCGCACCAACAAAGAGACTAACTCTTTTTCCTGTTTAGCATAGGCTTTTGTCACGTTCACAAGGTTGGGAATCAGATCAGCACGTCTTTGAAGTTGATTTTCGACTTGCGCCCAAGCTGCATCAACTTTAGTGTTACTGCTTTGAAGAGAGTTGTAAGTCCAGCCACACCAAATAGTTAATGCTGCTACTATCCCAACACCAGCTAGCAATAGTCTTTGGCGCAGATGCACTAGTCGCTTTTGTTGTTCTTGCTGCTGTTTGTGCTTTGCTTGCACATCTTGGATAGCTTGCTGAATAAACTCGGCGGGAATATCAGCTTCCTTTCCTGCTGCGACCAATTCCGAAACCGAATAACTTTGGGTGTGATTGGCGTAGTAGCGCGAGGCTAACTCTAGCACCTCCGGGGCAATTTCTTCAGGAATTTTCTTGTGTGGATTGTTCATAGTATTCACCAGCTATCACCAGCACCACCACCACCGCTACTTCCACCACCAAAGCTATCACCACCGCCACCACTAGAATCACCACCACCAAAACTTATGACAGAAGACGGAGGTAAACAAGGAATGATTTCCTCTTTTTCGTTGCGATAAGCACAATTGTGGCACTCATCGATAATTAGTCGTTCGCCATAATCATATTCTGTAGCTGCTCTGACAGTAGTTTGAGTACGGGTGACGGTTAACTCTTGACAATTAGGACATTTCTGAAATCGAGATGAATCAGATTCTTGGGCGACAATGTGGAAGCCATTACCAGTTAGCTTGTCGCTGCAATTGGCACATCTCCAACCTTCAAATTTGACACTACCAATTTCTTGTGCTGTTTTTTCTGGTTTACTGAGATAAGAATCAATTGTAGTGTCGTCTACTTTTGCCATCGGTTGTTGGCAATCAGCACACAAAAACATGTAATTTCCCTTATTTCTGCGTGTACGTCCTTCTGGTGCAATCAAAACTTTACGAGGACGTGCCAAATAAGCAACTGTTCCTGTCAGCACTACAATCATTCCACCTGTGAAAAGTACTCCCCAAAGCAAACCATCATCGGAATTTGCTTGTCTATTCGGGGAAGTATTCTGGTTGGGAATTACCTGATTTCCAGAGGATGTCCGATCAGAGTTTAAAACGAGTACTAGCGCTTTTGTTCCCGCCAGTGTACCAGCTTGAAAATCCCCTTTTTTAAATTGTGGGATGATTTGGGTATCGATGATATTGCCGACTTTCGCATCAGGCAAAATTGCTTCCACACCATAACCAGTCTCAATTTCCACGCGGCGATCGCCTACTGAAATCAAAAACAAGACACCATTATCCTGTCCTTTCTTGCCAATTCCCCAATTATTAAACAATTCAGTGGCAAATTTTTTCGGAGTACTTGCAGGTGCAGTTTCTGGTACTGTCACCACTGCCATTTCCGTGCCATTTTTTGCCTCTAATTCCGAAATCATCTGATTGATTTGGCTTTCTGTGCGATCGCTGAGAATCCCTGCCATATCACTTACCCAACCACCATTTGTCTGTCGAGGGTTAGGTACTTCTTGGACAGTCACAGCCAGACTTGAAAGTGGATAAACAAGTATGGTCAAGGAAAATAAACTCACCCAGAAAATGCGTTTTGGTTTGAGAAAATTTAATTTCATTGCTTTAGCCTCGATGAGCAAATTTTCTGGAGTTAGGTTTTAGTAAAATCAACTTCTGTTATAGGTTTGTTCTATGATAAAATCTTGATTAAGAGAATAATTATTAATATTTGACTAATTAATCAAATAATTTGTTTCACAATACTTCTACTTCTATTCTACGTCTAATGTGACTTCATAGAGAATGGTAGTCTTCAGTTATCAGTTGCAAACTATTAACAAGTGTGGGTTATTATTTATTTTTTGGTATTTTTGTACTATAATGAGTGTTCAAAAGTTGAAATTTTAAGTTTCTAATACTATTACAGATATGCTGAATCACAGCAAAAACTCTCCAGTTAATTCAGCTAATGTTCTTTACAGACATGGCGACGTTTTGATTATACGTGTTGCGACTATACCTAATCTTGCCCAAAAGCATGTAGGTTCTATTCTGGCTCATGGTGAAGTCACAGGACATAGCCATCGCATCCAGCCATCTAATGCTGTTCAATTATGGGTGCATGGTAGTGAACTTTTTCTGGAGGTGAAACAAACAGGTGCTACTTTGGTTCATGAAGAGCATCGGGCAATTGAAATACCTCAAGGTTTTTACCGTGTTTGGAGACAACGTGAATACCGCCCTAATGCTTACGTGGAGGTCGAGGATTAATGCTGAGTTTGATGTCGAAGGGGCGTGTGCCGAAGAAACCAGTCAAGCAGCGCCCATTGGAAACCCAGTCCATAACAGGACAAGATATCCTCAATACAGAAAATGTTGAGTTGCGTCGCGTGCTGCTTGAGCGTCTGGGATACGAAAAATTTTTACAGCAAGTGGGAGGGTTGATACGCGATCGCGATCAAGACGCAGGAGGGGAACGTCAACTCATCTACATTCCTTTTGAGGATGATGAAGCTTTGATGGTGTTGAAGGTGATTTGTCCATCCACAAAGCACACTCACATCCTACGTGTCCCCCCCTATATGCAGAATTGCCATCAAGCAGCAGCCTGGATTGCTGGGTTTGATAACCCAAATGACTATCACCCTGTAATTGAAGCCTAATACAATTTTGGATTTTAGATTACTCTGTCGAGTAGACACTCCCTGTCTACTTGCACCAAGTCGCTAACGCGCCTACCAAAGGTAGCCGCACTTCGTGCATCTATGGATTTTGGATTGGGAAACTCTTTGTGCAGCTCAAACTCTTACCAATGACGACCCTAACTAGTAGAGACGCGATTAATCAATCGCGTCTCTACATTTGTGCGGACTTACTCAATTGCTGGTGTTGGGTTGCACAAAACGCTTAATGTCACCACAGGCTATATAAGACTTGCCGTCAGGAGCTATTTTGATTTCATCAACGACGTAAAGCATTCCTTCCTCACGAATTGAGCGGGGAAAACGCATATTCCAATCAGGTTCATATCCGTCAGAAACTACCCTAGCACGCAACTTGCTGCCATCTTTCACACACTGAACAAGAATGCCATTATTTACACTGTCGGTGGTAAGTAGGTCGGCAGCGCTGGCGGGGCCTTTGGCAGCTTTGCCAGTGCTAGTAGACCTTGATTGTCGGGGAGCAACAAAGATATCTGCTTCACCGGGTTTAGCAAAACGGTTAATTTTGCCAGATACCCGATAGAAAGAGCCATCAGTTGAAAGTTCCACTCCTTCAACAACATAGCGCGCTCCCTCAGCACGAATTGCTCTGGGAAACTGCACATTTTTAGTGGCATCGTAACCATCGGACAGGACTTTGACCCGTAACTTACCTCCTTCGCGAACACAGTATAATTCCACACCGGAACCAACTTCATTTACTGTTGGCATCGCGTATATTTCATCGCCCGCAGTTACACCACGACCCACCAGATCACTGCGAGTGCGCGTCATTGCCTGATAAGTTTGATCGCGCAGTTCTTTACGTCCGGCATTTCCCAAAGCTTTTTGGGCAATTCTTCCGGCAAAATATTCCAGCTGATCTATCTCCTCAGCAATTTCAAAATTCTCATTCAAACCTTTATTTCGCAGTTCTTGCACCAACGCCCGTAGGGTTTGTTCGGCTTCTTGGTGTTGACCATGCTCTGCTAGATTAAGGGCAGTTTCTTTAGCCTTAGCAATAGTCAGACGGCTCAAATCAAGGATAATATGACTAGAAGAAGCAAAAGCAGATTCTTCAACTGTGCCTACTTTGGCGACGACATCTGTTGTACCAGACACACTTTGAATGATGTCATTCTGCACGACATCAGCGCTGTAATGCAGCTTCATCACAGGTAATTGACCGATTTGAGCAGCAGGAATCTCCAGACTTAAACCCAAAAGTTTGTCTTCGCCCTCGTAAAGTTCGCCTAAAGTAATCACAGGTTGACCAACGTGATTTTGCTCAAATTTAGCCAGACTTAAGACATCAACGAGATTGACACCATCAGCCAACTCAAGCGTGACTTTCAGATTTTGACCTACCACTGCTCTGAGGCTATCTAGCTCAATACTGAAGACTTCGGCTGCTTCATCAATGCTTTGAATAAAGTAGAAGTTGCCACTAGCGGCTCTCGCCATACCAATCAGCAGATCCTCATTGAAACCCTGATCAAAACCTAATGTAGTTGTGATCATACCTTCCTCAGCTTTTTGCCCTGCTGTTGCTGTGAGTACTTTGGGATCTTGAATACCCATATTGGCATGACCATCGGTCAGCAGCAGCACACGGTTGATTTTTTGCGGATGAAGTTGCTGTTTCACATATTCGCAACCTTTGAGCCATCCCCCAGATAAATTCGTAATACCTCCTGCGTAGACCTTGCTGATAGCATTTTTCAATGCAGATTTGTTGTTTACAGACTGGGGTGGCACAACGGTATCCACTGCATCATCGTAAACAACCACTGAAAGAATATCATTTGCCTCAAGTTGATCGACTACAGATTCAGCAGCTTTGAGCGCATGAAACAAGGGAGCGCCTGCCATAGAGCCAGAACGATCAATGACAAGAGACAAGTTAAGATCACGTCGCCCAGACTCAGGTATGTCAGCACGAAAACGGAGCAACAAATTAGTCTTTAATGAAGAGCCGGCAGGTAATATCGCTTGGTCAAATGCGTAACTTGTTTTGATCATTTGTAGACTCTCAAAATTATTTTTAATCACTGGTGAAGTTTTTAATACGGTCACAATCAATGTTGCTTTTAGTTTGCCCAGTGCGCGTCAAGATTTAATTCTTTATCCTTTGTCTGTGACAAGATTTTCAAAGATTTTGATATTTCTTAACGTTTGTAGTAAGGACTTTAGTCCTTATTTTTAAGCACGCTTGGTGCTTACTACGAACTTTCTAATTCATCAATTCGATAAATATAGGCAAATACAGGCGATTTGCGTTATACAAATAATAATGAGGACTCTTCGTAAAAAACGTAACGCCCTGCGCCAATCGTTGGCGGTATTTCGCTACAGTGGACGAGCGATCGCTTTAGTATGGAACACTAATCGCTCTCTGACGATTATTCTGGCAACTTTAACTCTGGTGGCTGGTTTATTACCAGCAGCTTTAGCTTACATCGGTAAGTTAATTGTCGATGCGGTGGTTTTTGCATCTCAAAATCATACACAAACTAGCAATATTGTCAATCACTCTCATCCTCTGATCTATGTAGGAATAGAAGCGATCGCTGTAGCTTTACTTGCTTTTAGCCAAAGGGGACTAACAATTTGTCAATCGTTGTTGCGGGTGTTACTCAGTCAACGGGTGAATGAATTAATCTTGGAAAAAGCCCTGACTCTAGAACTGACACAGTTTGAAGACTCGGAATTTTACGATAAACTCACAAACGCTCGCCGAGAAGCTTCTATTCGTCCCCTTTCGCTAGTCAACCGTACCTTTGGCTTAGTACAAAGCGCCCTTTCACTGTTAACCTATGGCGCTCTGTTAATCAAATTCTCAATTTGGGCATTGCTTGTACTGATCTTAGCAGCCATGCCTGCATTCGTTGCCGAAACTAGATTTGCGGGGGAAGCTTTTCGCTTGTTTCGTTGGCGCGCACCGGAAACTCGCCAGCAGCATTATTTAGAAACCTTGGCTGCGAGAGAAGATTTCGCCAAGGAAGTGAAACTCTACCAATTGGGAGAGATGTTGCTGGAACGTTATCGCAATATCTTCTATCAACTCTACGATGAAGACCGCAACTTAACAATCCGGCGGGGAATGTGGGGATATTTGCTGAGTTTGCTAAGTACGGTTGCTTTTTATATCGCCTACGCTTGGATTGTACTGGAAACCGTCGCGGGGAGAATTTCTCTAGGCGATATGACGATGTATCTCACCGTGTTTCGCCAAGGACAAATGACTTTTTCTGGTGCTTTGACTTCCATCGGGGGAATGTACGAAGACAATTTATATCTTTCTAATCTCTACGAATTTCTAGAGGAGGAAGTACCACAACCAAGAGGGAAAGCAACCAGAGGTGTGAAACCTGGAGATGGTATTCGGTTTGAAAATGTCACGTTTACCTATCCAGAAAGTATCCAACCTGCATTAACAAATATTTCTTTTCACCTAAAACCAGGAGAGAAATTAGCGATTGTGGGTGAAAACGGTTCTGGTAAAACTACTTTAATTAAACTACTGACTCGACTCTACAACCCCAGTTCCGGCAGGATTTTACTAGATGGCTTGGATTTACAAGAGTGGGATGTGGAGGTATTGCGACGACGCATTGGCGTCATTTTCCAGAACTTTGTCCGCTACCAATTTACGGTAGGAGAGAACATCGGTGTGGGTGATGTGGAACGGATGGAAGATAGGGAATTGTGGGAAATTGCTGCTGAAAAAGGTATGGCGCTACCTTTTATTGAAAAATTACCTACGGGTTTCACTACGCAGTTGGGTAAGTGGTTCAAAGGCGGACAGGAACTTTCTGGAGGACAATGGCAGAAAGTTGCCCTCGCCCGTGCTTTTATGCGAACTAACGCAGATATAGTAGTTTTGGATGAGCCGACATCAGCGATGGATGCTCAAGCTGAGTACGAGATTTTCAATCATTTTCGGGCTTTAACTAAAAATCAGATGGTGTTTTTAATCTCTCACCGTTTTTCAACAGTGCGGATGGCTGACAAAATTTTGGTAATAGAAGCTGGGGAAGTGGTAGAAGAGGGAAATCACGAGGAGTTATTGCAGAATGGGGGGAGGTACGCGAGGCTGTTTTATTTGCAAGCAGCAGGGTATCAGTAAACTGTTGTGCTTATTGGAATCTAGTTCGTAGTAAGGACTTTAGTCCTCCAATAAGGACTAAAGTCCTTACTACAAACCTTTAATTATTTACACTGTTCTACTTACTAAAGCATGATTCAAATATGTTTTAGATTGTCAAAACTCTAATTACATACTACACAAGCATTTTTTCTGAGTTGATTAATTTGCTATTATTGAGCGCGACTAACATAAGTGTAACTGAGCTTAATAGCGTATGTTAATAAATTTTGACAATCAGACAATTAATTACTACTTCAGAAGTATAAGGTTAATATTTTTGTTTGCTAGCTTTTTTCTATCATCTCAAACTTTTATATCTAATTAAACAGTTAAATAGCTTTAGAATTGTTACTTATGGAAGAGGTCTTTAAGAGTAGAAAATGAGCAAGCTTAAGTTATAACAGGAAATTAAATGACGATAGTAATTTTACTACTGTCTAACAAACTAAAAAAAATAGTTGAACTGCTATGACTAATAATATTGTGCCTAACCGTGTTTGTGAATCTGAGAAAAGTCATCAAACTGTAGAAATTTCTCTCTTGTTGGTGAATCTGAAAAATAGTATTTGGTTTTGGGGTATTTTTTCTTGGATGTTCGCAATTACTGATAGAGGTGTGGCTGCATTTGCTGATGATTATTTATCTGCAACAGAGATTTTACAGATATGCGCGATCTCTTTCTTATTCTTAAGTTGGTTATTTTTGAAGCCAGAAGAAAACTTAAATCATGATGATGATGAAATCTCGACAAGTGATCAAACTGATTTAGCTCATTATCGCCAGCAAGCAATATCTACAGTCAAAGATAGAATATTTGATCTGCAAGATCAACATATGATCAGTCAAGCATATACGCTGCCCTTTCCCTATATCTGCCAAATCTATCATTTATTAAATTTAAAACATCTGGAAACAGTTCACAGCTTTAGCCTGAGTAATTTAAAAGTTGTTGATGTGAATGATGTTCAAGCGACTACTCATGGCGGAATGCTAAAATTTCAAACAATGTTAGCTGTATCAAATATTAATATTTTAAGAATTTGGCGACGACCAATAGTCGAAGTAGAGTTAATATTGCATACTCCTTTTACTGTTGAACTAAGTATTCCAGTTTATAACAACAAAAAAATTATCGTTATCTTCAATGCTCTGCCTTTAAACAATAACGCCCATAAGTTTTTTGTAGATATTTACAGTGATCTAGAATGGCCCAAACCCATAATGCAAATTATCTTACATTTTGCCTCTTGTTTAACACTGTATGAAGATTTACCCTATTTACGCGCACTTGCGAAAAGAAATATAGAGCGTTTAATCAACTTAAATAGGATTTCAACTCACAAAACAATGTGGCTGTTTAGAAGATTCGTTGAACTCTATGGTTCAAGTATAGAATCTGCTGACCAATTAAGACTATTAAGCAGCTACGAAGCATAAATGTGCAGTTATCAAATTCAATTACTTACTGTTAACTGTTAACTGTTAACTGTTCACCGATTCCTAATCATTGCGGATACAATCGGAATGCAAGCAGAAATAGACAGAGTTCTGCATTCTGGGAGCGATCGCCAATGAAATTCATTTCTGAACCGTCCATACCTATAAAAATTCAAAAGATGAAAGAACGGGTGCGCTGGGGTAATGCAAGTATTATCCAGCGTGGGATTGATCAAACTAGCATGGTGATCGACGATCGCAACTCGGATAATCCAGAATTTTCGTTTATGGTGATTGGTGATAGTGGGACGAAATCATACTATAAACACCATCCCCAACGCCAAGTTGCTGAACTGATGCTTCCGCACCAAGAGGAATCTAGTTTTGTTTTACATATGGGGGATGTAATTTATATTGTTGGTTCCCGCGAGTATTATCCGCGAAATTTTATTGAACCTTATCGCGAGTTCATCGAAAACGGAGAAAACTACAAACGCATTCCTTACGATCGCATGGTGTTTAAAACCCCAATTTTGCCAGTGCTTGGTAATCATGATTACTATGATGTACCGTTGATGTATCGGCTGTTGGCAGGAACCACATTACCACTGCGTCGCCTGTTCCGCTATAAAGATATTGAAATTGGTTGGCATGGTTCTGATCAAGGTGATGCATATACACGGGCGTTTATTGATTATCTGAAAGCATTCCACAACAAACAACAGTTAGAATTTCATCTCGACGAACACTACACCGCCAAAATAGACACAGGGCGATGTTTGCGCTACGAACCTGGACGTTTCACCCGCCTACCCAATCGTTACTATACTTTCCGTTACGGCGGGATTGACTTTTTTGCCCTCGACTCGAATACTTTTAACGAACCATCTCCCCTACCCGCAACCAAAGAAGGAGAAAGCAGTCGCCGTCAACTAGAAAAGCGTCGTCACGAAATCGAAGACGAAGAGATGCAAATTTTGGAAGTGTGCGATCGCCTCAACCCAGATAATCCTGAAGATGCGGAAAAACTCGACGCTCTCAAAGCCAAGTTATACCAAATCGACGAAGTTAAAATTGACATCGAAAAACAACTTGCATCCCACGACGAACCAGCGATCGACTTTGAACAATTAGAATGGTTCAAGCAAAGACTGATTGCATCTTGGCATAGTCAAGAAGTACGGGGAAGAGTAGTTTATTTCCATCATCCCCCCTATGTTACCGAAGCGAGTAAATGGCATCAAGCCCAAACTTTAGCAGTGCGTCGGCGTTTGCGTTGGGTATTTGACAGTGCTGCACAAACTCTTGGTTCTTTAACTCAAGGGCGCCCGATTGTTGATTTGATTTTAAACGGTCATGCTCACTGCTTGGAATATCTCCGCACTACCGACACCGGATATGCTGACTCTCACCTCAATTGTATAGTCTGCGGTGGTAGTGGTCGTCGTCCCCGTCGTCAAAGAAATGAAGGGACTGAATTAATGGAGACTTTTGAATATATAGAAGAAAAACCGACTCGTAAAATTGCGGATTCGCTTTTATTTGTTGGTCGCAATGGTTACGATAATTTCAAGCGCTTGCCATACTCATGTGTGCGGATTGATGTCAGAGGGGGTACTCCACCGAAGTTTGTTGTCAAACCACTTGTTGCAGAACGGTTTCAAGGAGAGTGGTTTAACAAAGAATTGGAAACGTTTGAGATTTGAAGCTTTATAAGCTAAGATGCTGGCTGTTACAGCAGTACGATCGCACAACAACAGTCACCCGCTTGAAAGGCGGTATAGATGAGACATTAACTGATAATGACCAAACCGCATAGTATCTTTAAGAGCTAAGAATCAGCGATCGCATACCTGTTTTAAAAGCATGATGTTTTGAGGTGAACATGTGCGATCGCATACAACACTAGAGCTACCCTAAATTTAATTAACCTAGTTTTGATATTTTATTTTTTAATTATTTATATTTATCTGTACACGAAGTAATAGCTTGGCAGATAAATTTAGCCAAGCATATGACATCAATAATTATCAGCTGGGAGATGTAATTCTTTATTAAGATATCGCCAGAAAAGTAGATAATTCTGTTCATCAAGAACAAAATAAATTAGTCCTCAATACGGTTCAGTTAAGAAGAAATGTAGGTTGGGTTGAGCGCAAGCGAAACCCAACAAAGCCTTGATAAAGTTGGGTTTCGCTGTCGCTACACCCAACCTACAAAACTACAGTTCTCAAAGTAGACGTGGTTTAGTCCAGTATTACCAGAGCGATCGCCATAATTCATACACAAATATCTTTAAAATCTATAATGTTCCCTTTTCAATTAACTTCTCACTTAATTTCCACATTGATTTTTGTTACTTGTAGCACTTTGATCACAGGATTTCAAATCAAACCTGCTATCAGTGCAGAGAATATTTATTTACCTGCTGGGTCTATGAATTTACGCCTATCAGTTAAATCTTTAGAAGTTTTTGCAAAAGAAGGTCGAATTACCAAAGAATTTGAGTTTTTTGCTCAACGACTCAAACCAGAAAAATTACAAACTCTTCGCAATCTATTGCAGTATAAATTTAACACTAATCCTCTAGCAGTTTCCAAACTGACCTACTCTCCAATCGGAGAAGAATATATACGCCAATATGGTGCTATTATCAAAACACGAACAGGTCAAAATGGTTTTTATGCCATCCGTTCAGCCTTATTAGTAGCAGCAGCAGACCCAGAAGGATTAACTGGATTAACTTTTATACGTCACTTTCCTACAGATATTCAAATCAGTGTCAAAGATTTTTTAGAATTGTTGGATGAACTGAGTTATATTACAGGCTCTAAACAATCAGAGCCAATTGCGATCGCTGCGGAATTGAAATCAAATTGGTCTGGTGGTAGTGTAGCTAACCACCACTCACAGGAGGAATTAATACCACTTCATCACCCTCTTGCAAGATGGTATCTGGTTCAACAAATATCAAGTTAACTCCAAACCGGGTTACATCTCGCCATTGACTTAGTTCTGGATGTTCGGTAACTAGGCGATCGCATACTGCACCAACTGGTGTGTTTTTGGGAAATTCCAGTACTAGTTCTGGTACTCCATAAGCTTCTTGATAAGCAGCGAATAACTTGACTGTAATTTTAATTGCAGGTTCAGACATAAAAGCCCAATCAAAGCAGTCTTTGAAACATGTCTTTACATTATCGCTAATTTTGAGGGAAGTACCAAAGGGGTGAATACCTACAGTACGTTATGCGATCGCTATCCTTACCAACGGAAGATATAGAGTGGCGACAAAATTGACACTCTTATTCTCCGTAGGATTTGCGTTAATTAATCGTTGTTAGATAGTTAAAATTGCACACTCCTTTTTTTGATTAGCACCATTTATCAAAGATATCTGCTTCTAATTCCCATTGACGAATTATTTCTTCCTTGATCCAAGTCATAAATGGGAAATAAGCCTGTTTAGGCACATACCAACTTCCGTCATGGTTTACCTTGATCCACTCTAAGTTAGGATGTTGCAACTCATCGAGTAAGAGCCGAAATCCATAAGCAAAGCTGTGGTTACGATGTTGCAAAAGTTGTTCAAAGTGAATGATACGTTTGGCAGGTTCAATTGACATATATAAGTCGCTTAAAAACGTCGAACCTTCACCTTGCAAATTCATGATCAAAGTTGTATTTGTGCTGGGGATACGTAAGGATATTAGCCGCCTGTAAACATCGTCATCATCAACTTCAAAAGGTATTTGAAGACGATGAGCTTTAGCAGCAGTCATGATTTCGATCAGGAGGGTAATCAGCAAAGATGCGATCGCTTGATATTCAAACCCAGCGATTTTAAGATTTGGAACTTTGGCAATAGGTTGTGCTTGGATTTGGATTTGAACTGGATTGTAGTGTACTTTGTTCCAAGTAGTCGAGTAACAAGCACAGAATCCAGCATAAAAAGCGATCATGATGGCACTTACAATCTGTAAGACTGGAATGGTTTGTTTTTCAATTTTGTCAATCAGTTGATGATTTCTCGAAAAATAATTCATCATGTAGATTCCCTTTAAAACCCTCATTTAAAATAGAGTAGTTTATACAAGGATATAAGTGAGGCTTTTTAATGTCAATATAGTGTCAATAAAATTGTTTAAGCACTACTGCTAAAATTAATGAGGCTTTTATATGATGTAGAAGTATGACTATGATTCCTCCAGATGTTTTAAAAGAACTAGTGGCAGAGGAAAATTTATCTCCAGCCGAACAGGACGTATTGTCCTTAGTATTGGATGGAAAATCTCCAACAGAGATACAAAGGCTTTTGGGGATAGACTCGCAAAATGCAGTTCAGAAAAGGCTAGGTAAGATTTACACCAAATTTAGGTTGGCTGGTGCAGGGCCAGGTAAACTAGCCAAATTACAAAAAATCCTCATCGACAGGTATCAACTCAAGTTGGGTAAGAAAAAAGTCCTGATCTTTTGGTTTGGTAAGACTGGGAAATATATTGCTGAAGGACTAAATGATATTTTCAAGCATCCCCAGATTGAAGCATCAATATCAGATGTAGATTTTAACTCTAGTTCACTAAAGCTAACTGAGATTACACAATCTCTAGATGGTATAAATTACAGTATCACTTGTTTGACAGCAGGATTCTCACGGAATTCATGGGTGAATTTTGCCGTTGGTTTCCTTTCTGGCAAGATTAATAACTTCAAGCTGGTATGTTTTAGTAGAGAAAACCTAACTGAAGCACTACTGCACTTTGCTATCATAGATGGCACAAATCAGGATAGTTTGGCTGAACTTTTTCATGAGATGACAGGTACAGACATCCAAGAAGCTAAAACTTGGATCAATTTCAAACTTGCCAATGCTAATTGGTGGCAACAGATAATTCAACAACAACAAGAACAAATAGTTCAAGATGAATCCTTAGACTATCAGTTGATTGTAAAAGCAGGTCAAAAGATACTAAAAGACAACAAATATTTTCAAACTAATAAACTTTTTCAAAAACTCATCATCAATGTTCTGACTGATGTATGTAATCAGATTGAAGATGTTAGTTTAAATGGCAGCGTTTACTCAATTCCTTTAGAGCTTTATCCACGCTATCTTGTTTCTTTACAAAACGATAGAGATATTAATCCTCGTGTCCAAGCTGTGGCTATTGTTGATCATGTCGAACTTTTCTGGGCAAATGATCGAGGCGATGAAATTGGCAATACTAGCAATAAAGAAAGTGAAAGAATATTCATTTTTTCAGATATACAAGAATATAAAAAATCGACAAAATTCCTTTTGGAACATGCTTTTAAATACAAAGTTTATGTAATGATGCGAGATGCCTATGAACCTCTAGCACAAGAATTTTGTACTAATGAAAAGCTAACAAAATGGCAAGATAATGATTATGGTTTGCCCACTAAGCAATATGCAATTATTGAAGCTGCGGATCAGAGTCAACTATTGGTTTGGTATAACGAAGATAACTTGATCGATAAAAGACACAAAAGATTTGTTAATTTTTCTGCGATTACAGAGCAAGTAAATTTATATAAAGAAGCATTTGATAGAATTAAATCTTCTCAAGCTATTGTTCCTTTTAAATTAGAAAACAGAGAAAATGTCGAGCAAGTTACGGAGTTTGTCAGGGAAGTAGAATATAAGCTTTATCAAATGAATATTATTACTCCTGAAGAATTACTTGAAGATTTACAAAAAGTGAGAAATGAATTAATCAGTTTAACTGACGAGAATAAAGTTATAGACAAAGCTCTGAGTTTTGTACGTAAGAGATTGCATTCTCAAACAGCTTCTATTTTTATCTTTAGTAAAGACGGAAGACTACATCGTAAGGGAATACAAGGTATAGATGCCAAGGGAAAATCTATAGATAATCAATGGTTTGCAACAGAAAGTTACGCTGTAGGCGAGAGCTTTACAGGAAGAACTGCTTTACCACAACAGGAAGATGGTTTTGGTAAACCCCAGTGTAGTAATAAGTTATATGAAGAAGATTTAGATAGTAAAAGTCAAGCTGAATATACCAAAAAATTAGGAAAAATTAGCTGTGGTCTGGCAGTTCCTTTAAATGGTCAAAGTAAGACTTATGGAGTCCTAGAAGTCATCAATAAAATTAATTCCAATACAGGACAACATCTTAGTAATGGTTTTACTCAAAATGAAATTTATTGGTTATCAGCGATAGCTTCAGCAGTCGCTACTGCTCTTTCTAACATACGCAGAAATAGACAAAACCAACTAGAGTTAGATATTAGTAGCTTTTTAGTTAACTATCAGCAAAACGAAGAAAAAGCTTATGATGAAGTTGTCACTAGGCTGATATCTGAACACACTGCTTTTGAGGTATGTATATTACGACTCAAAAACCAAGCAGATGTTCTGGAAATACAAGCTAGAAACTGTGTTGCCCGTGTTGTGAATTGGGAACAGAGAAAAAATGAGGGAATTCAGTTAGGAGAAGGAATAGTAGGAAAAGTATTAGAATCGGGAGAACCTTTTATAATTCCGAATATAACTAAAGAATTGGATAAATTTAAAAACAAACAGTGGGTTATAGATAACCACTTAAAATCTTTTGGTTGTTTCCCACTGATTTATCAGACAGAGGTTGTCGGCACGCTTTCTTTGTATGCTGCCTATGAATACGATTTTCACCAAAGTTGTCGGGAATTTTTGAATAGAGTATGTTATTTAATTGCTGCTTTTATAGGTAGGAAAAGAGAATTTCGTGAAGTGCGTGACGTCGTAAGTCAGAGTTGTCATAACGATCAAAATCAATCCATTGATTTGATTAAAGAACTTGATTCTATATATACACCTAGTCCTAAAGCAGAAAAAATTGCTGGTGATGAGGTTGCCTCTGTACCTGTAGTTGACTGATAAACTATTAACCCTGTCTCTATACATGTGGGACAGGGTTATAGGGTTATTAATTAAATTTTTTGTGCGCCTGGTTTACCGTTTTCAACTAAAAACGAAACCAGAGTACTGACAGAGGCATTTTCCTCAGTAATTGTTGATACAATGCGGAAATCACTTTGCCAGCGATCGCGTGTGAGGTTGCAACGGACATAACCCCGGTAAGCACCATCAAAAAATTTAGTGTGGGGATTGTCACTTAAAGCAGCTTTGATCGGAGAAATGAAACTGGTGGGAAAATCTGATGTGATTGAGGTTCCTACGAACTCAGTCCCGACTGTGGCTGAATCGGGGTTTTTGAAGTCCACTTTGAGATCATATACCCAACTAGAATGAATATCTCCAGTAATCACCACTGGGTTAGAAGGTTGACGTTGAGCCAAAAAATTTAAAATCCGATTGCGTGCAGCTACGTAACCATCCCACTGATCCATATTGAATAATCCTGAGTCTGGGCGGGGATCAAAATCGTATTCAGCAAAAATAACTTGTTGAGCAATCACATTCCAGCGTGCTGAGGATTTATCTAAACCTTTTAGCAACCATTGTTCTTGTTCTTTGCCCGTCATTGTAGCTTCTGGATCGAAAGCTTGAGCGCAACGGGGCTTGAGTCCGTCATTACAAGGCTGATCAGTGCGATACTGACGGGTATCTAAGACATTGAATTCAGCTAGATCACCAAAGGTAAACCGCCGATAAAGTTGCATGTCAGGCCCATTAGGTAAGGAAAAGCGACGTAGTGGCATATGTTCGTAGTAAGCTTGATAGGCATAAGCCCGCCGAGTTACAAATGCTTCCTGACTTTGATTTTCTTCTGGTATCAAACCAGCGTAGTTATTTTCCACTTCATGATCGTCCCAGGTAACAATCCAAGGAAACTTAGCATGAACTGCTTGCAGATTTCGGTCGGTTTTGTATTGGGCATGGCGATTGCGGTAGTCTTCTAAGGTAAAGATTTCCGAACCAATATGCTGACGTGGTTTGTCAGGTTGTGCTGCATACTCGTAAATGTAATCACCCAAATGCACCACTAGATCGAGTTCTTCATCCGCCATGTGCTTGTAAGCTGTGTAATAGCCGTTTTGCCAATCTTGGCAAGAAGCAAAAGCAAACTTGAGTTGTGAGATAGAAGTATTTAATGCTGGTGCTGTGCGTGTCCGTCCAATTGGGCTAACTTCATTACCCACTCGAAATTGATACCAATACCAACGCTCAGGTTCTAATCCGCGTACATCAACGTGTACTGAGTGTGCTAGTTCCGGAGTTGCTAAGGTTTGCCCTTTTCGCACAATTTTGGTCATGTTTTCATCAAGGGCAACTGACCACTGCACTACAATGTTTTCTGGTGGCATTCCACCACCATTCAGTGGATCGATCGCCAGACGTGTCCATAACACTACACTATTTGGTAATGGATCACCAGAGGCAACACCAAGAGTGAATGGATAGCTAGAAAACTTTGGTTGTGCCATTACCGGACGCCATTGGCTAGCCACCGCCAATCCCGTGAAAAATCCTGCACCTAACAAAAAATTTCGTCGTCTGCACCGGATTGGTAACAAGCGATCGCCATCCATCAGTTCCATATTGCCCCCATTGTTAGTATTAATCAACTCGTTTCTAGGTGATTCAACCATGCAAACGAACATACCAACTTACAACAAAATGGGGTTTAAGGTAATGTTAAATAAGTAAACAGTAAGTAATAAAGTTTGATAGGTGATAACTGATAACTGTTAATAAACAAAGAACTCACGTGGATTGAGCAGATTTCTGAATCAACTCAATGATGGCGTCAATGATGCGATCGCCTTTCATTGGTATAATGCTTTCCCCATGCAGCACTTCCTGGGTAATGTGGAAATATACTGAAGATCCAACTAAAATTCTAGCTATTGCCTCTGGATCACTAATTTTCAGGTCTGGATGAGACATCAAATATTGAGTGAGAGTTTCCAGAGATGGTTTGATCATAGAACTAACACAAACTTGAGCTAACTCCGGAAAACGACCAGACTCTCCAATTAACACGCGCATAAATGCACAATGTTCTTGGTCAGTACTCATCTGCTCTAAAGCTCTAGTTGCTATCTGGCGCAAAACTTGCAATGGCTCCCCTTCCAAAGGTTCGCTACCAAAAATTAACTGATACTTTTTGTGAGCTAGTCGCTCGGTCATTGCTTTAAACAGTGTTTCTTTATCTGCAAAGTGGCTGTAAACAGTAGCTTTAGAAACGCCTGCTGCTGCTGCTAGTCTATCCATGCTTGTACCAGCGAAGCCATGCGCCAGAAACTCTTGCATTGCTCCTTTGAAAATTTGTTCTACTTTCTCAACTGAAGTCTCACGCTCCATTTCATTTACTTTTGCACGTACCATTTTTTTACTGATTCCTGCTGCTATGTACCAATTTGGAAATGTGGGCTTTGAAAATGGGTGTGGGGGTATAGGGGTTTAGGGGTGTAGGAAGAGTCACATTAGCCCACATTTTGTGATTTATCACGTCGGGATTTGGCTTCAAAAGTATTGTAGGGGTAGGATTTTCCCCTGCTCTACATCCTTACACCCTTACACCCTTACACCCTTACACCCTTCTATCTTTACACCCTCAACAGCTCATACTTTATTTTTTCCATAAGTATTGTCTATAAATCTATATGTAGTGACATTTAAAAAGAGAAACACGGACACAACAATAAGATTTCTGGAGAAGTCAGGATTATCAGCAATGAAAATTTTTTTCCTCTTTAACCCTTAACCTTTTTCCTAGTCTATGCTGTGCCGTGTTTTTTAAGAAACTGCAAGGAATTTGACTAAACTATACTGTTTAGTTTTTTCTATTATAGTACTTGCCAAACTAAACCGAACAGTTTAGTTTAGTAATATCATAAAACTAAACTGTTTAGTTTTGCGGGAATCAATGCTATGCTACAAAACTTCAAAGAGGGTTCTTTCCTCCCACCATCAATTTTTCGTCCATCAATTGCGATCGCAGCAGTTGCAACATTAGCTGTAGGTGGTATCAGTATTTACGCGATCCAACAATCCCGCAGTGCTGAACAACAGAAAGCCCAACAACAGCTAGTGCAAGTACCAGAAGTAAAAACAGTTACAGCTTTGGGTAGGCTAGAGCCAAAAGGAGAAGTGATTAAACTATCTGCACCTGCTTCCTCAGAAGGGAGTCGGGTAGAGCAATTGTTGGTGAAAGAGGGAGATACAGTCAAAACAGGGCAAGTAGTCGCAATTTTAGACAGTCGCGATCGCCTCGCAGCGGCCTTAGAAGAAGCCAAAGAAGCAGTGCAAGTAGCCCAAGCTAATCTATTGCAAGTCAAAGCAGGTGCAAAGCAAGGTGAAATCACAGCACAGTCAGCAGAGATTGATCGCCTGCAAGTAGAAAGAGAAACACAAATCACAGCCCAAAAAGCTACCATTGCTCGTCTAGAGGCAGAAAAAAACACGCAAACAGAAGCACAGAAAGCAACTATCGCGCAGTTGCAAGCACAGCTAGATAATGCTCAAGCCGAAGACCAACGTTATCAAAGCCTGTATCAAGAAGGGGCAATTTCGGCATCTTCCCAAGATAGCAAGCGTTTAACTTTGCGAACAGCCCAACAACAACTAGTAGAAGCAAAAGCAAATCTCAAGCGCATTGAAGAATCTTTACAAGAACAAATAGCAGAAGCAAAAGCGAACCTAGCACGCATTCAAGCATCTGGACAAAAACAAATTGAATCAGGTAAAGCAACCCTCAATAAGATCGCCGAAGTGCGTCCAACAGATATCACAGCAGCTCAAGCCGAAGTAAATAAAGCCGTAGCATCAGTCAAAAGAGCAGAAGCCAACTTAAAACAAGCTTATGTGCGATCGCCCCAAGATGGTCAGGTTTTCAAAATATACACCCGTCCCGGTGAACTAGTATCTAATGACGGTATCGCCGAAATTGGTCAAACTGATCAGATGTATGCAGTAGTGGAAGTTTACCAAAGTGATATTAGTAAAGTGTATCCTGGGCAAACAGTCCGCTTAGACAGTGATTCTATTCCTGGTGAATTATACGCAACTGTAGAAAGAATTGGTTGGCAAATTCAACGGCAAAACGTCATCAACAGCGATCCCTCTAGCAACATCGACGCCAGAGTCGTAGAAGTCCACGTGCAGTTAGACAAAGCTTCCAGCCAAAAAGCAGCCAAATTCACCAACTTGCAAGTGAAAGCGGTGATTGGGGACGAAACAATTAAAAATTAAAAATTAAAAATTAAAAATTAAGAACTTTTTGACTTTTAACTTACCCTACCCTGCGGGAACGACTTTGTCGAACGGGAAGCCGCTTGCGCGTCTATGACTTTTGACTTATTTTGTCCCCGATCCCTAAAAACCATCATGATTGGATTTATTCAACAATTACAGCGACGTACACCCTTGGGATGGCTACAACTCAACCGCCATAAAAGCCGTTTTTTAGTCGCATTATCAGGTATTGCTTTTGCTGATTTGTTGATGTTCATGCAAACAGGCTTCCAAACTGCCTTATATAGCAGTAATACCAGAATGCATCGTAGCTTAGAGGCAGACATTGTTTTAATTAATCCCCAAGCGCGTAATATTGCTAACTTATCCACATTTACCCGACGACGACTATTCCAAACAATGGATGTAGCAGGGGTGAAATCAGCAGAACCAATGTACATCAACACTGTCTCTTGGAAAAATCCCCAGACTCGCAAAGAGACAATGGTTTTGGTGATTGGCTTTAATCCAGATGTAAAAGCATTTAATTTACCAGAAGTCAATAGCCAACTGGATAAAATTAAACTACCAGATACCGTGTTATTTGATCGGGGTGCGAGGGGAGATTACCAAGAAGCGATCGCCCAAATTGACCAAGGTAAAACAGTCACTAGTGAAATTGAGCGCCGGACAATTACCGTCAGTGGGTTATTTCAAATCGGGGCTTCCTTTATTGCCGATGGTACTTTAATTACTAGCGATCAGAACTTTTTACGAATGTTTCCTAGACGAGAAGCCGGGAGTGTCAACTTAGGATTAATTCAAGTTCAACCAGGCTATGACCCGCAACAAGTAGCAATAGCTTTGCAAAAACATCTGGCAAATGAACAAGATGTTAAATTTTTAACCAAAGAAGAATTTGTGAAATTTGAGGAATATTATTGGCAAACTAATACTGCGATCGGCTTTATCTTCAGCTTGGGTGTGTCAATGGGATTTATAGTCGGCGTCATTATCGTCTATCAAGTTCTTTCCACCGACGTTAATGCCCATATGAAAGAATACGCTACTTTCAGAGCTATGGGTTATCAAAGCCGCTACTTGCTGAGTGTGGTATTTGAAGAAGCGATTATTATGGCAATATTAGGGTTTATACCAGGAATTGCTATATCTACAGGACTCTACGCTCTGACGCGCAGTGCAACAAACTTGCCACTATACATGACTCTAGCACGAGCATTACAAATACTAATTCTGACAATAGTTATGTGTATGATTTCCGGTGCGATCGCCACTCGTAAAGTCTTAGCTGCTGATCCCGCAGATATGTTTTAAATTGTCATTGGTCATTTGTCATTTGTCATTTGTGCTGACTTATTTAAATATGGTTATTTCTGTTCAAAATCTCAATCACTATTTCGGTAAAGGACAACTCCGCAAACAGGCGTTATTTGATATCAATCTAGAAATTAACGCTGGTGAAATTATTCTCATGACAGGCCCTTCTGGTTCAGGTAAAACTACCCTACTAACCTTGGTTGGTGGGTTGCGTTCTGCTCAAGAAGGGAGTTTGCAGGTTTTGGGAAGGGAACTCTGTGGTGCAAATGACAAACAACTGACACTAGCACGACGCAGTAATGGTTATATCTTCCAAGCACACAACCTGCACGGTAGTTTAACAGCTGTGCAGAACGTCAAAATGGGGTTAGAACTGCACCATGAACTTTCCCCTAAAGAAATGTATACCCGCGCCGCCGAAATGTTAGAGATGGTAGGGTTAGGAGAACGTTTGAATTATTACCCAGATGATTTATCAGGGGGACAAAAACAAAGAGTGGCGATCGCGCGGGCGTTGGTGAGTCATCCTAAAATAGTCTTAGCAGACGAACCGACAGCTGCGTTAGATAGTAAATCTGGTCGAGATGTGGTTAATTTGATGCAGAACCTAGCCAAAGAGCAGGGTTGTACTATTCTTTTGGTAACTCACGACAACCGGATTTTAGACATAGCCGATCGGATTGTTTATATGGAAGATGGTAAGTTGGCAAATGCTCCTGTGGCTGCGTGATTTGAGAAGATTCTACAAAGGTAGAAAAACTGAAAGAGAAATCCAGACAAAACTAGGTGTAAAGCTAAACCGCATAGGCGGTTGAATAATATAGTTATGCTGCAAGTCCTGGGTAGTGGTAGTACCGTTGTTTTGTCACCAATCGACTGATGAATAAATTATGACTAAATTTCCACCAAAGAACGAACGTTTAAAATTTCATTATTTCTCAGTGGTTTAATCTCAGATATGGGAACGATAACAACAGCTATTGATTCACCAGTTGCATTGAATACTTCTAAAACACAACCTTGTTCGCCATTGCTAGGATGAGGGACAAAATCAATTAAAGTTGCCACATCACCTTTTTTTAATTGATATTCGTTTAAGTCACGATTTAAAGCAACACGCTGGTATAGTTCAAAGTTCATTTGCAGACTCCTTCTCCGCTTCTTTGAAACGGATTGCGCCTAATAGGAATTTTAACAGTTATCAAAAAAAGCAACTGATAACTGTTAACTATTAAAAAACTATTTTTACACCTAAATCTTCCAACATCTGCTCAAGCAAATCTTCCATTACTTCCTGGTTCATCTGTTTCATCAGTGGTGGACCACAGAGAAACTCTTTAATTGTAATTTTCTGTTCTCGAAAATCCTTGACAAAATCGCGAATATTAGCAATAACCTCAATTTCAGATTCAACTTGTTCTAACATCTGATCTATCGGATCAATTCCTTCTTTAGCGACTTTGCGACAATCAGCAACTATCATTCCTTCTGGGGTATTTTTGACTAAACGCAGTTCCCTTTTAATAGTCTCATATTGCGTTTTGAGGAATTCTGTTTCCTGCTCTAAGCGGTTGCATTTGCGGGTTAAATCATCTTCATTATTGCTCTCTACGGATTCTCCCGCCTCATGTTGACGTTCAATCTCTAAAAGTCTCGCTAAATCCCCTTCTTGGTAAGCTTTATTAATTTCCTTCATGATTTCCGTATGACGCATTTGCGTCTCATCATCAGTTACCTTATCAGGGTGAAATATTTCAGCTAATCTCAAAAATGTGTTTCTAATTTTTCTCGACTCATCAGATTTACTTGTAGGGGTAAATTCTGACTCGTGTTGATACTGTTCGCGGTTATTTTGAGAAGAACCGAAAAATTCTTTCTCTTGTTTATCTGTTTCAAATAGTTCATCTAGTTCTGTGTCTGAATCATCGCGATCGCGTTTGGGACTGATAATTCCCGCCATTTGAAGATTTCGGTAAATTCCTTCAACATTTTTCTTTGTTTGTTTACCGAATTTTCTCGTGGCAAATATTTCATCAAATAATCTATGGATTTCTTCGTCTAGTGCTGCAAGTTTTTTAAAGCTAGGAGTTCCTCTATGAAAGATATCTGTAGCGAATGAGCGCATTTGCTCAACAAAATTATTCAGTTCTTTTTGTTTCCTCTTGATCTGTTTGAGCAGCCATTGATGTTCTTTCTCTAGCGCTTCTATACGAATATGGAGCGATGAAAGAGCTAGTGTAGTTGTGCTAGTCATAGGAGATGGGGAAGAGGTACGTCTAGCCATAGAATAAAGAGGTTAAATTCAAGTTAAAGACTACAATCATAAGTTAGATTTCATAGTTATAAATTCATAATTGATAATTCATAATTCCTAATTACTAAACTTGTTTTTCTACCTTACTACTTTATGACACTCTGGAATTCCTGAGAAGTGCAATCTTTGATTTTTTTTATTTTTATTTCAGAATCAGTCCAATAGCACGACGGATATAAGCTGAAACTGGTTCACTTGTGGGTGTGAATACCACTAGAAGAGTATTACGCATTAAATCCAGGTGTTAGCGATCCCCATCAAATGCCTGCTGATTTCGCTAAAATCATGCTGGCTCATGATGTGACGCATGTTGTATTTGATTATGATACAAACATGTATGATGAGTTAAAATTACTACCTCTAACTTTTCTTGTTAGTGATTACAAGTTTCGAGACTATTTGCGCGATCGCCAACATCCAGGAGTGGAAGTGATGTATAACGACCTAGTGCAACGTCAGGGTTTACCATGGTTGTATGGTTCGATATTGGCAGTATTGCCACGATTATTACCAGAGCTAATTGTCATCTGGTTCAAGAATCGTGGTAAGAAACTGTATTGGCCGTATTTTGATTACGAAGTGTTATTTGAGCGTTCTTTATTAGAAATTCGCCAAGAATTTGATATATTGCAGGAATAAAAAAGCTCATGAAAGGCAAACACATTTTACTAACAGGTGGTACTGGTGGATTGGGTTTAGGCGTGACACCAGCAGTTTTAGCGCAAGGTGCAGCAGCAATTACAATTCCTTATCACAACCCGAAAGAAGTGGAACGCTTAAAAGGAATTCTCTCCCCTGCTGATTTTGTCAGAATCAATTTTGTCTCTGCAAATTTAGTCGAAGAAGCTTCAGTAGAGAATATTATCAACCAGATGCAAAGGGTAGATGTGCTAATTCATCTGGTGGGTGGGTTTGCGATGGGAAAAACCCATGAATACAGCTTGGAGAGTTGGAAACGAGATTTTGATTTAAACCTGACTACAACTTTTTTGGTTTGCAAACACAGTCTGAGGAGAATGTTAGAACATGGCTATGGACGAATTGTGACTGTTGGTTCAAAAGGTGCAGTAGAACCATCAGGACAACTTGCAGCCTATTGTGCATCCAAAGCTGGTGTGGTTGCATTAACGAAAGCGATCGCAGACGAAACCAAAGGTACTAATATTACTGCAAATGTCGTCCTTCCTAGCATCATTGATACTCCCACGAACCGCGCAGCAATGGGTACAGAAAATGCTGATAAATGGGTAAAAGCTGAATCTTTGGCACAGGTTATCTGTTTTTTAGCCTCAGAAGCAGCCAAAGATATTCGAGGTGCGGCGATTCCTGTTTACGGAAGTATTTAGGAGTATATCTGGACGGTACTTAAGGATGCGGCTATATCTCAATCTTTAGAAGCAACTATAAAAGCAGGGAGCAGATTTTGATTATGCTTTAGTGTCTGAATTGACACTATTTAGTATTCACAATCATGGTTAATTTGTACGGTGCATAATTTTTAGTTTATACATAGAAATAGCAATAAAAAACTTAAGATATCACCTATGAAAGATACCCTTCATATATCCCCATTGGTAGGAGAAATGTCTTCAATTGAATCTAGCAATAGAGACAATCTGCCTATGGGTCGCCCCCATATTGAGTTTATCCAGGCAACCGATTTAGAGTTGCAACCTTGGCAGATATCTGGTGTTATCAGCAAAGCCCAAGCACGTACACTCAGTCGTGATTCCAATTGTGGCGCGGCGACTGAATTAGTCTCATTTCCTACAGGTTGGTCTGCACCTGTAGGTTACTTTTCTACTGACATTGAGATATTCGTTCTTGATGGACATCTCAAGATCGGTTGTTATCGTCTCAAACAGTACTCCTACGCCTACATTCCTGCTGGTATCTGTAGTGGTTTATGGGAGGTGCAAAAAGATACAACTGCCCTCTGGATGTCGTCTGCTACTCCGTGTTTCATTGCTACTTCTGAGCATAGGCATGGTGCGCGCCACGATAACTATATCCCTAGCCTTGACACCTCTGCTTTACCTTGGAGCGGAGCTATTACACCAGGATTCCCACCAGGTGCAATGCGTAAAACCTTGCGTACAGATCCAGATACAGGCAGCAGCACGTGGTTGCTTGGTGTATTACCCCAGTGGTGCGATCGCCGAGTTGAAATACATCCTGTTGTTGAGGAAGCTTACATTGTCATGGGTGAGATGTCTACTCCCCTTGGAAAAATGACCCCTGGCTGTTATTTCTGGCGTCCAGCGCATATACCGCACGGACCATTTTCTACCTCCATAGGTGTACTCATTTTCTTCCGCACTGACGGTCATCTACGTACTAATTACATACTGCCTGATGAATAGTTAATTGAGTTTTTAGCGGATACACAAGCCAGTATGCAGGTCATAATATTAAGTTATAAAGCTTTATCCCACTCTAATTGATGAGCTAAACCATACTTGATAAAATCTTCTTCTTTGGCGCGATCGCTTTTCCCAAAAACACCTAAACTGTAAGGATTATCTTGCATCCGTTGTGTGACTTGCTCTTTTTCAAATTGAATCGCTTCTTCTGTTGACCAATCCGGTTTAAAAAAGTCTACAACCAAGACAGTTCTGTCATAGTTAGTGTAATTATGCGGACAGTGTGGATAGCTGTGATCTAAAACCATGAATTGTCCTTCATGCCAATAAAGCTGATCGTGACATATTTTCATGGCAATATCTCCTTCTGGGACGACTAATCCTAAATAGCCACGATTCATGTGAGGGTTATAGTTTACATGCAGTTTGATATCCAAGCCTGGATGGAATGTACCAAAATAAACATTTCTGATGATATTATCCTCGCTAAGGTTTACTTTTTTGATCACTTTAGCCAAATTTGGGAAATATTTTTCTCTTAATGCCAGTGCTTTTTCTGAGACATCATCTGATTCATAATCAGGATATTTGATTTGATGCGTTTGAATATATTCTTCAATAAAAAGACCTTGGAATAAAATACCAAAAGCACTGTATTTTGAATTTCCTTTGGTTTTAATTGTTTTACTTTTAGGCCCTAGTACATCATAGGTGAATTTTAATTCTTCATCAGATGCACTATTAATAAACTTTGTAAACTCATCTCTAATAACTTCCCAATTATCTTGAAAGGTGTTGAGAAAAGGAAATTGTTCTGGGTTTAGATGATATTCATTAAAAGTTTCCATTGTCTTTTTTCCTGATGATGCTTGAATAAAAGAGCATTTAGAGCCTGGGGACAAGAAGAACTAGGATTGCTATAGAATCCTGCTATTATCTCTATTCTGTCAAATAGGAATAAAGATTTAACTAAATGGATTCAATGTGGATATACCACAACCCTCAAAATCCTTAATATTTCTAGTAACAAGTATCAAAGAATGTATTTTAGCTGTTGCTGCAATAAATATATCAGCTTGCGATCGCGGTTTACCTTGAGTTCTTAAAAAGCCTCTCAATTCACCCGCAGATTTGGCAATTTCTGAGGTGATGGGGAGAATTTGACAGTGAGTGAAGAGAAAGTTTTCAAACCAGTTTTGGATTCTAGCATTAGGTTTGGCTGTTAAACCATAATAAATTTCCTCAATTGTAATTACACTTAAGTTAATAGATGTCACAGTCCCGCTCCATGCTGTCACCCCTGGATTTGGCATTGGGCGAGTTAATTCACTGATTATATTCGTGTCACAAAGATGACTCATCCTATTCTTCTGTAAAAGGATTGTCGCGATCGCTTCGTGTTGGGATCTCTAAAGTATAATTTTCTTCAGTACATAATTGCTGAAGTTCTTTAAAGACTTGAGCTAGAGATGTTTTCGCAGTTTTTTGCCGCCAGTTTAAAAATTCTTTAAAAAGCTCAGGGTCTACAATTGCAGCTACTAATTCCTCTTGAGTATAAATTAGCTGAGGTTCAAGACTTGTGGCATTAATTATTGAAGGTAGCTGTTTTTTGGCTTCTTCAAGTGTCCATTTCATGGTAACAACCTCTAAGTTTTAGAAGTATTGGATATAAAGGCTGTTCTCAAGTTAGCTTATTTTCCCAGGCGATCGCACTTGTGATGATGGACTTGATGTAGGCGATCGCTCTTGATTGTTGCTAAATTGTAAATTTATGTAAACACAAGGATAAATTTTTCCTGTCTCAACTGAAGAACTTATAGAACCAAGGCGCCAATTGGGAGAGTTCTGTGAATAGTGGATGAGAGGAAAATGATGAATTTTCAACAAGCAGAATTATATACACGTATTCAAGAGTTTTCTTTGGACGAAAATGATGCTGTTTATCCTTTCAGCAAGAGACTCGCGAAAGAAAATGGTTGGAGTGTTGAATATACAAAACGGGCAATTGAGGAGTATAAAAAGTTTGCTTTTTTATCAGTTGTTGCGGGACATACGGTAACGCCATCAGAACAAGTAGATCAAGTTTGGCATTTCCACCTAACTTATACACATTCTTATTGGGACGAATTTTGTTCAAAAGTTTTACAAACACAGCTGCATCACAATCCGACTCGTGGTGGTAATGTTGAACATCATAAATTCCAAGATTTGTATATTCAAACTTTGGCAAGTTACGAGTATTTTTTTGGGCAAATTCCACCACAAGATATTTGGTCAGCACCGCATATTCGTTTTGGTAATGATACTAATTTTGTGCGGGTGAATACTCAGGAAAATTGGATTTTATCTAAACAATTATTCCAGTTTTCAACTATAAATTTAGCTCGTTTGAAACTACGCCATTTAGGAAATATTTCACCAGTTTTATTAATGCCATTTTCTTTGGGATTAATAGTAGCAAACAATGAGCCTTTATTAGCAGCTTCGATTAATAATCCACTGAGTTTCAATGGATATGAATTTCTCTGGTTTTATTTTTTGCTAGCAATTTTTGCTTTTTTATGCGCTATAATTTTGCGTTTGTTTTTCAGAACATCTGTGAATAATTCTCTGGGTGAATCTAGCTATCTAGATGCTTATGAATTAGCATATTTAAATGGTGGTGCATATCGAGCCGTAGATACTGCGATCGCGAAACTTGTTCAAGACAAAGTTCTGACAGTATCAGCAACAGGGCATACTTTATATCTAGAAAATGCCCCATCTGCCAATAGTCATCGTTTGGAAAAATCAATAGCAGAAGCAATGATTGAGGAAAGCATTAGTGGTACGAATTCTGTTCCGATTGAAACTATTCGCACAAGGGTAATATCAGCAACGAATTCAATTAGGCGAAACTTGGAAAACCAAGGTTTATTAGTTAGCGATCGCCAAGCAAGAATAATTAAAATTGCGACTGCAACACCCATCTTAGTATTATTGCTGTTGGGAATAAGCAAGATTATCGTGGGAGTTTCCCGCGATAAACCTGTAGGTTTCTTGGTAGGAATGTGCATTGTAATAGCTATTGCTGGCTTATCGCTATTGGCTAAACCACACCGCACTCGATTTGGCGATCGCACTCTCAATTACTATCGTTCATCCTACTCCAATTCATCTGACATTGCATTTGCATTTGCTTTATTCGGTAGTGCAGTCTTAATAGGTTCTTTAGCAGATTTAAAACAAGCCTTCGCATCATCAAAGACTATCAGTAGTACTAGTAGTGGCGGTGATATTGGTTTTACTGCTGGCTGTAGTGGCGGTGGTGGATGTGGTAGCGGGTGTGGTGGTGGATGTGGTGGATGTGGCGGATGTGGCGGTTAAGTTGGAATATTTATGAAGAATTCAATTAATGATGTCTCAGGTAGTTCCGCAAGTTGAGGTAGAAAATTTTACAGTGATTGATGCTGCCAATGGTAGTAGTATCCCAAAACTTGCTTCTTTATTAGAACAGTTGCGTCAGACTACTGGTATCGATATTAGTAAGGCAATTCATGAATTTAAGGGTGACGGAAAAATTCTCATTCCGGAAGTGAAATCAAATCTGGATAAACGTCCCTAGAAACTGTAGCAGTAGATTGAGCCAAGACTGTTAAAAGTTAACCAATCCTTTACAGTATGGATGAATTCAAAGCGCAAATCCTCCAACTTGTTCAACAAGCTTGTCAGCAACCCAGAGGTAGTTTAGAACGCAAAAGGGAACTAAATAAAATTATTTATCTGATTCAAAAGTCAGGTAAACTTTTGCGGAGTAATGGTGTACCTGATGCTGAGGAAGCTTTGCAGCAAACTTGGATATATTTCTGTCAAAATCTCTGTGAAGCCACAACTGCTAAAGAAGCCTACAATCCAAATAAAGGTTGTGTGACATGCTGGTTAAATATTTACTTGAATTATCGCCTGAAAGATATTTACCACAGAAGACAAGAAAGGGACAAAAAAATTATTTCTCCTTTCTCTGGAGAAAATGGTGAAGAAATAGATCCGGTAAATTTAATTCCCGCACCACCCGAACCATCTCCCATAATCAAAGATATTCGGGAATGGCTGACAACAGAAGCCAAGAAATTACAGCGGATTCATATTAGCGATCGCCCTGATATTAATTGTCAAGTTTTGATTGAACGCCGTTTTTTTTTAGAAGTTGCTTGGAAAGATATATCCCAAGATTTTGGTGTATCTATTCCCACTCTCAGTGGTTTCTACCAAAGAAAATGTCTTCCGATTTTGGAAGAGTTTTGTAAATCCCAAGGCTATCTTGATTAAGTGTATTTGAAGTTTAAATCTACAACTATGAATTACATCATTGAGCATCAAACTATATCTATTCCGATTCCTGAAGAATTCCGAGAAAATTCCCTGAAGTTTGCCAGAGAACAACTAACACAAAGAAAAGCTCAACAAGTCTATTTAAATACTTTGGCTGTTCAGGTAGTTAAGACTTATTTGCACATGCTAGATATTCCCACAGATTTAGCATCTAGCTATAGTTGGAATCCTTATAGAAGGTTAATTGATAATGTTGCTGATTTGGTGTTGACTGGGGTAGGACATTTGGAATGTCGAGTAATTCGCACAGGCGATCGCGTTTGTGAAATTCCACCAGAGGTTTGGGATGATCGCATTGGTTATGTGGTTGTCGAAATCAATCAAACCTGTAAAGAGGGTAAGATTTGGGGATTTTTACCTCATGTCACAGCAGCAGAAATTGATCTTAATCAGCTACAGCCATTGGATGAATTAATTGAGCGATCGCATCTAGTTTATTTGCGCTCATGGCTGGAAAATATTTACACAACTGAGTGGCAAGCTGTTGAAGAATTCACCAGTAAAATTAAACCTCAATTTGCTTTCCGTTCTATTAAACGTGTCAGAGGATTGAAATTAGAATCACCAGATATTGTGTGGCAAATTATCGAGCAATTATACCCCAATCATAGTTGGCAAAAAGGTTTACCAAGCAAATTTTTGTCAAAAAAGTTCAACAATCGTCGTGAAAATATTGAGATCAATAATAATAGTCATACTTCATCCGAACTTCTAGATATTTTGGTTTATTTAATTCAAACTACTGAAGATGAAGAAACACGTTGGACTCTTGCAGAAATTTTGTGGACTCTACAACCTAATCACCCTACTGTAAGTGCTAGACGCATCATGGATTTAGGAATGCAGTTAGATGGTAATGCTGTAGCATTAATGGTAGCGATTTTATCTAAACCAGATCAAACAATCGCTGTGTTATTCCGGGTTTATCCGATGAATAATGCTTATTTACCATCAGGTTTGCAATTAGCAGGATTATACGATAATGGACAACCATTTTTAGAAGTTCAAGCTAGAGAAGAGGATGATTATATTCAATTAAAGTTTTGTGCGGAATTTGGGGAAAGATTCCAAGTTAGAGTTGGTTTAAATGATGCTGTGATCACAGAAAATTTTGTGATTTAGATATCGAATACAAATAGATTATTCGCCCTTGTCGGTAATGGGTAATCGGTAATGGGAAAAACCAATGACATAAACTCAATGACTAAACTTTATTTCGTAAGCAATTAGTCAGACTTGATATTATGAAGGGGTGGAAAATGTGGTTAAGCGGATTAAACTAGTCATTTTTGAAATCGGGGAGGGTTCTTTTGAGAGGGGATTTCCTATCAAAGTGAGAATTGGTCAACCTGGGAAACCTCATATTGCTGAAATTTCTGGTAGATTACCACCTGCACCAGATGTTCCGACAACATACACTACATGGCAATCTATTTATGAGAAATTACCAGCAAATTGGTTAATTATTATCCCGAAAAACCAGATTACAAACTTCTCTAGTAAAGATGCTTGTAATCAAGCAGCTCACAAATTTCAAGATAGTTTCAACAACTGGTTAAATCAACCATCTGTTTTAGAAGTAGAGCGACAATTATCAAAACAAATTGGTAATTCTGAAGATGTTCGCTTTATTTTACAGACTCAAGATTCATTGCTGCGAAGATTACCTTGGCATTTATGGGGTTTTTTCTCTACTAGCCATCCCCAAGCCGAAATAGTAATTAGTTCAGAATACGAACCATCGACAAAGCAACTGAAAATACCAGTCAAAATTTTGGCAATTTTAGGTAGTAGTGAAGGAATTGATCTGCAACAAGATTTAGATTCTCTCAACAATTTACCAGGTGCAAAAGTTGAAGACTTAATAGAACCCACACGCCAAAAAATTATTAAAAATCTCAGAACTGAATCTTGGGATATTTTATTTTTTGCGGGACATAGTATCAGTCAAGAAGGTGACGCTGGGGGAAAAATTAAAATCAATAATAATGAGAGTTATTTATCATTACAAAACTTGCGCTACTCTCTCCGATATGCTGTGAAAAAGGGATTAAAATTAGCTATTTTTAACTCTTGTGATGGATTGGGATTAGCCCGCAATTTAGCTAATTTACGCATTCCCTATACAATTGTCATGCGGGAACCTGTGCCTGATGTTATTGCTCAAGAGTTTTTAAAATATTTTCTCACAGCCTTTAGTAGTGGTGAATCTTTATATACATCTGTAAATCAAGCGCGGGAACGCTTACATGAAGAATGGGAAAGAGATTATCCTTGTGCTTCTTGGCTACCTGTAATTTTTCAAAATCCAGCTGCAAGAGAACTCAAATATCCCCGAATTCTCAATTGGAAAGAAAAGGTTTTCCGCGCAGCTATTGTGACAGTTTCGCTGGGGTGTATTGGTGCAGTTTTATGGCGTGGTATTGATGAGATTAACTTCCGTAACCGTTTTAGTGATGGTAATAAAATCTTAGTCAAAACAGTAGAAACTGAATTGAAAAAGCAAGGTGTACAAGCATTTTTAGGTAAAAATTATCATCAAGCAACTGATAAATTCCAAAAATCTTTGCAAATTCAACCCAATGATCCAGAGTCGTTAATATATCTGAATAATGCCAAGATTGGCGAGCAAGCAGCATTAACAATAGGGGTTGCAGTTCCGATTGGTACAAATCCTGATGTTGCCCAAGAAATTTTACGAGGGGTAGCACAATATCAAAATGAAATTAACCGTAAAGGTGGTATTAATGGCAAATTATTAAAGTTAGAAATCGTCAATGATGATAATAATCCTGTTATTGCTGAAAGAGTTGCCCATAAATTTATACAAGATCAGAATATCTTAGCAGTAATTGGACATAATAGTAGTGATGCTAGTGTGCCTGCTTCTAAAATTTACCAGGATGGAAAATTGGTGATGATTTCACCAACAAGTGCTTCTCAATTAGTAACTGATCCCCAAAATCGTAGTCAGGGTAGCTATATTTACAGGACCGTAGTTGTAAATGATGTGATTGCTGAAACTCTAGCTGATTATACAAAAAAAATAGGCAAAACTCGTATTGCGATCTGTCGTGATTCTCAAGCAAAAGATCAGTCTTATGAACCTGCAATAGCTTCAGCACTTGCCAAAAATAACACTCAATTAATTGATATTCACTGTGATTTAGCAGCCAAAAATTTTCAGCCAAAACTTGCCATTGAACGTGCTAAAGAAAAAAAAGCCGATAGCATATTTCTCAATCCCCATGTAGACAGAATTGATAAAGCTATAGAAGTTGCTAAAGCCAGTAAAGGCCAATTTATGCTATTTGGTAATCCCAGTATGCAAACTAAAAAAACTTTGATGGCTGGTAAAGCTGTCAACGGTTTAGTGATGGCTGTTCCTTGGCACGCTGATGCTTCTGCTAATAAGAACTTTGTCAAAGATGCCTATAAATTATGGCATAATCCAGAGTCTATTACTTGGCGCACAGCAAATGCTTATGATGCTGCCAACACAATTGCCCAAGCATTAATGCAAAATGTAAATGATAACACCAGAGATGGCATCCAAGAAGCTTTATCTAATACTTTTTCTTTAGAAGGCGCTACGGGAACTATTCAATTTTCACCTTGGGGCGATCGCATCGGTACGGCGGTGTTGGTGGAAGTCAAACCTGATCCCGACAATACGAGTCACTACAAATTTGTACTCAAAGGCTCTATTTTTAATCGCCTCAGCTTGGGTGACAAAATATTAGTGAAAGATCATCTCAGTAGCGAGAAAAAAGCAGGTGTAGAAGCTTTTGCGACAGAAAATTATGATCAGGCGATCGCATCGTTTCAAAAATCTCTGCAAAAAATACCCAATGACCCCGAAACACACATATACTTACAAAATGCCCTTGCTGCTCGTCATGGCAAAGTTTTAAAAATTGCTGTTAGTGTTCCGATTGGTAGCAATATCAATGTTGCCAAAGAAATACTGCAAGGTGTGGCGCAAGCTCAAAATGAAGTTAATCAAAAAGGTGGGATTCAAGGATATTTTTTGCAAGTAGAAATAGCTAATGATGACAATGATCCTGATATTTCTAAACAAATTGCCAATTTTTTTGTCAAAAACAAGCAAATTTTAGCAGTTATTGGTCATAATGCTTCTGATGCTTCTGTCGCAGCTTGTGGAATTTACGAAGCAGGGAAATTGGTTAATATTTCTCCTACTAGCTTTTCGTTAAAATTATCAGGATGTGGTTCCTATGTATTTCGCACTTCTCCGAACCTGCGTTTTTTAGCTGATTCTGTTTCCCACTATGCTATTAATTTTGCTCGTGTCAAAAAATTTGCTATTTGTGTAGATGAAAAAGCGATAGATAATCAATCTTTTCGCGATGAATTTACTTCTTCTACTATCGCCAACGCTGGAAAAATTGTGAGTATTCACTGTGATTTTTCAGCACCAGATTTTAATCCTGATAAAATTATTGCGGATGCAATTATTAATGGTGCTACTGGTTTATTTTTAGCTCCCCATATAGATAGAATTAGTAAAGCTTTAGATTTAGCCAAAGCCAATCAAGGCAAACTCAAATTATTTTCCAGTACTTCACTATATACTTTACAAACTCTACAAAAAGGACAAGCTGATGTGAATGGTTTAGTGTTAGCTGTCCCTTGGGAAATTAGAAGTAATATGGGCAGCGAATTTAGTAGAAACTCTCAGAAACTTTGGAGTAGCTTAGTTACTTGGCGTTCTGCAACAAGTTACGATGCAACTGTAGTCATTATTAAAGGTTTACAGCAAAGTAAAACTCGCAATGGACTGCAACAAGTCTTACATAATCCCAATTTTTCAGATAACGGTGCGACTGGTAAAATCCAGTTTCTACAATCAGGCGATCGCTATATTCAAAACAAAAATGATATTGTCATAGTCCAAGTTCAACCAAGCCGTACATCTGCAAATAAATATGAATTTTTCCCTTTAAATCCTTAATGCCAATATAAAACTTTTTCTTTAACTAAATTGCGTCCATCGCGAGAAACTTTGAGAATTTTCCGATTGAGAAGATAATGAGTTTTACCTTTAACCGCAATATATTCACTATCTTCTGTTTTCTGAGAAGAATTGTAATTTAGCTGTAATGGTAGAGTGATGATATTATTTCCATTCTTAGTAATAGCTACATAAGTATCTGGCGTTTGTTTACCACAAATATATACAATATAGTTTTTGGTTGCAGCTTCTACAAAGGAAGTATGACCTGTCGGACAACCCCTAGCTAAAGATTGACCATCAGCTGCGATCGCATGATTAACTTTTTCTCTTAAAACAACACTACTACGTTTAGTGAATTTAGTGATTACTAATTCATAAGGTGTAACAGTATATATTACGCCATTGTTCTTAGCAAAGTAAGCTTCATCGACTTGGTTACTGACAGGAAGAGTAATTTTCCAACCACTATTTTTAGAAAATTGTACGTAGTATCCTAAAGGATTTGTTTCATCTCCTTTGCAAATGTAAATATAATATTTAACTGTCTCAAAAATTCTCTTCGTTAGCAATTTTGCAGATGGGCAAACTTGTTTTTGTGTCAGTTGTATTAGGGGATTATTGAAGTTATTTACTGATGTAGATTCTTTTTTAATTTGTTCTTGCGCCTTTGCGAAAGGTGAGAAAAATGATAAGCAGCCGAGACAGACAAAGGCTAAATTTAAACTTCCTTTGTAATACAATTGAGATTGTAAAATCTTCATATTTTTACTATTTTAAACAGCAAAACTACCGCCGCAAATAACTAGTTAGTGGCGTTGAAATATCAGTGTTTTAACGGTTGCAAAGCTTGAAATTATTATCATACGAAAAAAAATCCAGAACAACTAAAAGTCCTGGACTTATTTATTTTTTTAAAAATCTAATTATTAAATAAAGTTATTGTTAGTAAATAGTCAATTGTCAATTGTCAATTGTCATTAAGCAATTGATAAGTCCCCCTTGTCCCCCCACACTCCCTTCCACTTCTCATCCCCTTGACTCACACTCCTGTCGAGTAATGTGATGGCGATAGCGAAACATTGCTTCTAGCTGCACATTGACTAACCAACCACCTAGAAATTCGACTGGAGATCCACCAGGTAAAGAAAAAGAAATTTCATCAGTCAACCTAGTTTTACCGTTTTCGGGTTCAAATCGATGTCGATGTACCCAATACTCAAAAGGGCCAGATATTTGCTCATCGGTAAACAAATGATATTCTTCGTATTCAGTATGACGCGCCAACCAACGTAAAGGTAATGGCCCCAAAAACAGGCGAAATTCCGTGACAGCACCCACACCCAACCCTCCCTCGCGACGCATGACTTGCACGGGTTGCCAAGGTGGAGTTAGCATTTGTAAAACATCCGGTCTTTCATGAAATCGCCACACAACCTCTACAGGTGCATTAATTACTGAGGAGTACTTAAAGTCCAGCATTGAGAACAACCTCAAACTTAGCCTTCATATTCAGTATCAATTTCAATATCCAGAGTCTCTTCATCGACACGGATGTATAAAATATTGGGACGACAGCAAACCTGACAATCTTCCACATAAGATTGTTGTCCACCTCCACTCAAGTCAACAAAAGTCAGATTTGTTTCCCCACAATAAGCACAATAAAATTCTGCTGTAGTTTGCATTTATCAATTTTAGATTTTGGATTACTAATTGCCAATGAATTATTTTCTTATCATTAACCATTAGCAATTAGCAATTGCTCAGATGGTTTAAACTGACTTGTGGCTTCTGTTAGATGCTTTTGCAGGGTAGACTGTGGTAATGGGCCATGCAAATGATCCCAAGGTAAGACTTGCTCAGTTGACCAGTTAGCATAAACATAAAAATCTAACTCAGGTAGTTTCCCTCTCAGTTCCTTAAAAGCACGTTTGTAGCTACCCAGAGAATCCCCAAAGTTGCGAGTCAGTTCTAACAGGTGTGATAATCTGCGATCGCCCCTCGATATCAAAGCTTGAATTATAGACCAATTGTAACTTTCTGGGCGAAAATCTATCCCTTGGGGTTTAAGCTGTTTTTGTAATAACTGCAAGCGTTTTTCTGCTTGACGATTTACCCCAAACCATTGAAATGGTGTGTGCGACTTGGGTACAAAGGTACTGCATCCCAATGTTAACCGTAAACCGGGAGCAGCTTTTTTGATCTCACGCATCATTGTGACAGTAGCATCTAAATCCTCTGGTTCCTCACCAGGAATTCCTACCATCCCGTAAAGTTTTAAACCTGTTAATCCTCCAGCTTTAGCATTGATTGCTGCTTGGAGAATCTCATCGTTGTGTAGCTTTTTATTAATAATTTGCCGTAATCTTTCCGAACCACTTTCTACAGCAATTGTCAAAGATTTCGTATCTCGTTTCGCCAAAGTTTGCGCTAATTGCACCGTCACAGTATTAGTTCGCACCGAAGCAATACTCAACCGCACATCATCGTATTTTGGCTGACTAATATAATCTAATAAATTATCAAATTCAGGATGTTGAGTCACTGAAGCGCCCAATAATCCCAGCCGATTTGTCACAGCTAAACCTCTCTCAATTGCTGGAATTAATGACTCTTCAATACTCGCAGTTCTAAAAGGTAAAGTCAGATAACTCGCCAAACAAAAACGACACATTTCTGGACAACTTCTCACCACTTCTACCATATAAATATTTTCCCAAGCAGACTTTTGAGTGACTACAGTAGAAGCTGATAAAATATTGCCGCGATAAGTTTGCTTTTGAATTACAGCCGGAATTTCTGATGCAATGGTATGAATAGATTTAATCCCACCATCAACATTATGATATTCTACTGTATACAAACTCGGAACATAAATTCCTGGTACTTGTGCTAGTGTTTTTAGTTGAGTTTGGCGATCTGCATTTCTCACAGTTTGATAAGCATCGATAAAATTACCAAGCAGATTTTCGCCATCCCCCAAAAGAATGACATCAAAAAAATCTGCAAAGGGTTCTGGGTTAGCTGTGAGAACAGGCCCACCACCAAAAACTATGGGATGATGATCATCACGATTAGCTGTGCGGATCGGAACTTCTAAAAATTCCAGTAAATTCAAAATATTCACATAATCCAATTCCCAAGACACAGAAAAGCCGAGTAATTCTGGTTCTCTGGGAAGTGACTCATGCATATCAGTAAACAGGCGGCTTACCTGTACATCTGCACGCATAGCCAAAGTCGCCCATACTATTTGATAGCCAAGGCTAGTGATACCTACCGTATACTCGTTAGGAAAGGCAAATATTGTCGAAATAGCGTTATTTTCAGGAGTAGCAGGTGTAAATAAAAGGCGTTCGGCAGAAAAAACAGATGATGTCACAGGTAATAATTTCAGAAAGATAATGTTTATCTATATCTAATTTTAAGCCATAAAATTATCAGGTTAAAAATTAAAGTTATCAAGTTAGCTAAAATTATTGGTAAAGCCGACAGATAAAGCCCATATATTAGCCATAAAAAAATTCCTATATTAAAGCTAATTAGCATAATATAGGAAACGTCTTTGGCTGATTTAGTACGCCATGTTTTCAGCAACTGTGGTACAAAAGAAAATGTTGTTAAGGTAGCGGCTACCAATCCTAGAATTGTAATAAAATCCATCAGATTTAATAGTTAAATTACTATAGTAATCCTATAGTCAGGTGTATAAAGAATAAACTCGATGCTGCCTGTGCTACTCTAATGTGCTGAACCAAGTTTCTAAATCTGCTTGAACCTGAAAATCTAACAATGCTTCACCAAGATTTTCTAATTGTTCTAAGGAGAGATTTTCAATTCGTTCTAGCACTTGTTGAGGTAATTCTCCTATACGACGAGTCAGTTGACGCAGAATTAGCGATCGCTCTCCTTCTTGTCGTCCTCGTTGTTCTCCCCGTTGTTCTCCCCGTTGTTCTCCTTCTGCAAGGATTTCCTGATAAATTACTGACTCACGCATCATACCCTCCCGAAATAAATTTCTAATCAAGTCTTTTTTATATTTTAACCCCGCTAAAATTTGGGTATAAGCAGAAATTTCTGCTCGTTGTTGTGGTTTAAGTTGATTGACTCGTTCCACAACTTGTTGTAACAACGCTTGGGGTTGGGTGGTTGCTGTCAGTGGTGCTAATGGTAATAAAGCCTGGTTATTGAGAAATAGTTCCGGGTTTTCTTCCCATATCCGAATTACACGATATTCATGACGGGTGGTTTCAAGATGAAAAGCGGTTTCAATCACTGTTTCTGGTGTCGGGGGAAGCAATAATACGACAACTTGTGTGATTGGTAGACGATATAACCGATACAACCTTACCCAATAATCGAGCATCCGCAGGGGTAGGGGTGGTGTGGATTCGAGTTTGGTTTGAAATTCTAAATGGAGAATGCGTTCTTGTAATTGTAGAAATGTGACGTAATCAGCACGAATCGGTTCGATACTCAATTCGCTTTTCAGGACGGTGACTTCGGTTTGCGGTGTTCCTAATACCCAACTAGCAAAGGTAACGGGATGTTTTTCCGACAGGAGTTTGCACAGGTTATCAAACGACATTGAGAATCGACAATAATCTCACACAGCATTGTGATTATCTCCTAGATCGTCGTTAATAGATTGCCTGAGTTTTCGGTTGAAGTGAAATAGATGAGAGGGATTCTCCAAAGGAGACGCTACGCGATGGTGCAAAGCACCCGCCTTACGGCGATCGCACTGTGATAAAATTAATTTAAAACTTCACTCTAATTTCTGTGATTTTTTGAGATAACACTTAGCCCAAGCATATCTTTGTGAGTCTTTCTTCAATAGATAATTAACTGCTTGTTGACGTTTAATCTCATCTTTTGTACTTCTAAGTACTCGCTTAATTTCATCATCTACATCATCTGTTTTTGCACCGCGTTTTTCTGCCTCTGTAAACCAATAATCTCCTTTTGAATATTCACTTTTATCATAATAAATCGCTCCCATTAGAGTGTAAGGTTGATAACTTTCTGGGTGAAATTCAATAGCTTTTTTGGCAGATTTTTCTGCATTAACTAAATCACCAATATCTCTGAAAGCTGCACCTCTAGTTACTAAAATAGCTGATTGCAGTTTACTTTCTCTAATTTTACCTAAGTCTAAATTAGTTATATTTAATGCCTTTTCGGGTTCATCTGCTTTACGCCAATAACTACTAGCAGTAGGAATGTGCCATTTATTTCCAGTACGTTTAAATTCCTGTTCATAAAAATCTGCTTCCAGGCTGTAATGTGCTATAGCAATATTTCCATCACCAGATAAACGTCCTTTTTCTATCAGCTGAACCAGCAACAGAGGATCTAATCGCTCTTTTCTCTCTAATTTGATCATGATTGTGTAAAATGGTTCAAGCGGTAATTGATTACCAGGATCTAAAAGCCCATACTTTTTCTTGAGTGCTACATATTGCTTTTTATGAGCGAGATTAATAATATCTTCTCTTTCATGGTTTTTCAACCAGTCAATCTCTGTGTCTGTCAGCAACTTTCCTAATTCTACATTGGACTTCAAATTAGAAGCATACTTTTCGTGAGCGATCGCCAGAGTTTCGGTTAATTTTCGATTTTTGAGAAAATTAATATCTTGTTCGCTTAATTTTTCATCTAAATCTAGTCTTTTGAGAACTTTATACAAATGACTTAAAGGTGAGGAATCTTCATATTGGCTTGCCTTATACTTAGCTTTTAAAGCTGTAAATTCTCGCTTTTGTTCGAGTTCATTAGCAATGGCAAGTGTTTCAATCAGTCCCTGCTGTTCTAGCCAGTAAATCTCTGAGTAAATTAGCTTTTTATCTGAGTCTAGTTTTTGCAAAATTGGGTATAGTGAACTAGATATAGATACATCATGGTATTGAACTGCTTGATACTTTTCTTTTAAATAAGCAAAATCTGCTTGTTTTTCTAAGTTTTGCTGCTCAACAATATCTATTGTTTCAAGCAATTCTTTATGCTTCAACCATTCCAATTCAGATTTAGTTAATAAGGTTTTAGTTTCCAGTTTTTTCAAAATTGCATAGAGTGGGCTTTGAGATGATGACTCTTGAGATTTAATAGCTTTATATTTGGTCTTCAATGTCAAAAAGTGTTGACTTAGTTCCATTTCATGAACAATTTGAAGCGTTTCAACAAGTTGATGATTTTGCAGCCATTTTGTTTCTGTTTGATTCAACTGTTTTTCTGAGTTAAGCTTCCAAAGAATTGGATACAGAGGCACAGAAATATCATCTTTGAAACCTTGCCAAAAGTTAGGTACTTTGTACTGATTTTTGAGATGAGAAAACTCTTTTTCTAATTTTTTAAGTTCTTCTACCCTTCGTTTCTCTTCTTGACTGATAGCTTCAACAGTTTCTAAAAGCTGATGTTCTGTTAACCAATCAAATTCTAATGTTGTCAGCTTAATTCCTAAGTCTACTTTTTGTAATATTAAATACAGTAAACTAGATGAGGATGAATCTTCATATCTACTTGCGTGATACTTGGACTTTAAAGCAGTAAAGTTTTGGAAACTATTTTGCAACTCTTTATCCATGTTAGTAGCAACCGCGTTAGCACAGAGATATTTGTGTTTTTTGCTACTATAACAATATTGGTAGAAAAGCAAGTAGGGCAATATCCCCACTTAAGACAAGAAAAATTTATACTGCTCACACACAATTCTCATTTTTCGTTTGTAGTGAGGACTTTAGTCCTTATTCTGAGGACTAAAGTCCTCACTACGAACTTATATACTTAATCAACCATCAACCTAACTCTGTGCTTGGGGTGAGCGAGGAATAGTCACATCTATGGGTGTGACTTGTTTCGCTAACTGTGTCAAAGGTGGATTAATCGCCGTTTGATTACCCACAACCAAAGTTACTAACGAATCTGGTTTCAAGTATTTCTGTGCTACTCTTTGGACATCAGCTGCTGTGGTTGCTTCTACTGCTTTTTGGTAGCGGAAGAGAAAGTCAGAGGGATATCCATAATATTCGTATCGCATTAAGCGCGATAAAGTTTGCGCTGGATCTTCAAAATTAAAGACAAACGAATTGAGAGTAGACTCCTTCGCAAAAGCCAATTCTTTAGGTGTAACTGGTTGAGTTTGGATGCGTTTAATTTCTGTTTGCAAAGACTTCACAAATTGTACAGTTGCATCCGATCGCGTTTGTCCCCCAGCAACAAACATACCAGGATAATCATAACGGGGACTCCAGTAACCGTATACAGAATACGCTAAACCTTGACGCGATCGCACTTCATTAAACAAACGTCCACCAAAACCATTTAACACCCCATTCAACACATCCAATGCTGGATAATCAGGGCTTTTAAATTCTCCTCCCAAATGACCGATGAGAATACTACTCTGAGTCAGTTGTGGTTGATTAATAAAAAAGACACCGCTATCTTTAGCTGCTATTTCTGGTAACTGGGGTTTCGTAAAATTGGGGTTGGGTTTCCAGTCACCAAACTTAGCTTGAATCAGGGATTTCATCTTCTTAGAATCAAAATCGCCCACAATTCCCAAAATCATATTATTGGGATAAAAATACTGTTGGTAAAACTTCACCAAATCAGGGCGAGAAATTTTATTCAGCGTCACATACTCTGTTGTACGCGCGTAGGGATTTTCCTTACCATAGACTAATTTCTTAAATTCCCGTTGGGCAATTTCATTGGGACTATCATTACGACGGGAAATCTTACCCCGTTCTTGTGTTTTTGCCAAAGCTAGTTTATCTTCAGCAAAAATTGGTTCCCGCAGGATCTCAGAAAATAACCCCAACACAGTTTCAACATCTTCACTGAGTGCTTCAAAATTAGCAGTACCACTACTTTCATTAATATCAGTTTCAACTGAAGCTGCTCGTTGTTCCAACATCTGATTTAACTCATCCGGCGTATGGGAACTCGTTCCCCCAGTTCGCATTACCGTCCCTACCATCTGAGCTAAACCCACTTTATCTGATGGTTCAAAGCGATCGCCAGTACCAATCATCGCCGCACCAGTCACCAATGGCAATTCATGGTTTTCCATCAGATAAACCACCATACCATTATCTAACTTATATCGCTCATACTTCGGCAACTTAATTTCCGGTAATGGCGCAAACTGTAACTCAGTGTAATGTTTTGCTGCTGTCGCCGCCCAGGAAAAGTTAAAAGTTAAAAGTACCAAGACAAAAGCAGCAACCACTGCATAAACCAACCCTTTAAATTTAAAACTTTGGATTTTCATCTGCTTTTTGCCTGTTCTTTTATACTTCTTCATACCTTTGTTTATGTCCTTTGTTGTCAAAACCACCTAGTTAAAAAATAAGGGTGTAAGAGGAAATAAGAGTGTTTTGAAATTAATCATTAAAAGACTCCGAAAATTTTTACCCTTATACCAATTCTTCGTGAAGCTGCATAGAATTTTACCCCTCCCCCAACCCCTCCCTGCAAGCGGGGAGGGGTGGCGAAGCCGGGGTGGGGTCTTTGTATGCGTCTTCATATAGAATTGGTATTACCCCCAAAAAATCTTCCTACACCCCTATACCCCTATTCCCCTACACCTTTATTTTTTGATAACAGCTTACCAATAGTGCGATTTTCCGGTGTAAAAGTTGTCTTAGCAACTCGTTGAATATCCGCAGCACTCACAGCTTCCAATTTGTCCAACTGCTTAAATAAATTTCGCCAAGAACCAGTTTTTACCTCATACTCCAACAACTGCTGCGCCATTCCCATATTAGAATCGAGCGATCGCAACAATTCGGCCCTTGCTTGGGTTTTGACTCGTTCTAAATCTATCGCTGACACAGGTTCAGTCTTGAGTCTGTCAATTTCTTTGCGTAGAGCGATCGCCACTTCATCAACAGTATGACCAGGAGCCGTCAGAGCATAAAATAATATCAAATTTGCATACTTGTCTCCGGGAAAACCGCTAAAACCTTGGGCTGAAAGTGCTAATTGCTGTTTTTCCACCAAAGATTTATACAGACGTGATGTCCGTCCATCACTTAGCAAACTACCGATAATTTCATACACAGGATCATCTGGATGGGTAAGTGCGGGGCGATGATAACCCTCTAAATACCAAGGTTGAGAATTTAACTTGACTGTGACTTCCCGTGTTTGTTTCTGTGGCGGTTCTGCTGGTAGTTTTGCTACAGCTTTGGGTTTAGCTTTGTAACGTCCAAAGTAGATTTGCGCCAGTCTTTTGACTTCACTGGGGTTGACATCTCCCACAACAGCCATAGTTAAATTACTCGGCACATAATACGCGTCAAAAAACTTCTGCACATCTTCTCGCGTCAAATTGCGGATATCTTCGTCATAACCAATAATTGGACGCCTGTAGGGATGGACTTTGAAAGCTGTATCGATAAACTTCTCTAACATCATTCCAATCGGAGAATTGTCTACCCGCAGACGTCGTTCTTCCAAAATCACATTTTTTTCTTTATAAAACTCCCGGAATACAGGTTCAAGAAAACGTTCTGATTCCAGCGACATCCACAATTCCAACTTGTTAGCAGGAAAGCTGTAAAAATAACGAGTGGCTTCTGTGGAGGTATTCGCATTTAAATCTACACCTCCTGCTTGTTCCACAACTTGTCCCAATTCATTTTGATTGACAAGTTTTGCCGCTTGTGATTCTACTTGCTCAAATTGGGCTGTTAACTTAGCCACTTCATCTTTCTTACCAGCAGCTTGAGCTGTTTCAATTTGCACAGCCAATTGATCCAACTTATCAAGCAGGGGTTTTTCTGCTTTGTAGTTTTTTGTACCAATCTGAGTCGTACCTTTAAAAGCCAAATGTTCTAAAAAGTGCGCGACACCAGTTTTTTTATCTGGTTCATCGACACCACCCACATCAGCGTAGGTAAGAAAAGAAACAACTGGCGCTTGGTGACGTTCCAAGACAATGAACTTCATCCCATTGTCGAGGCGAAACTCCGTCAACTGCTTAATGACTTGATCCAGATAGGGCTGAATCGAACTTTGGACTGGTGGGGCTTGAGTCTTGGCTAAAGCAACTTCCGGTAAAAATCCCCACCACAAAGTTAGTGCCAAAAGTAGAATGGCGATCAGGCGATTTAATCTTTGCTTAAACATTCGTAATCCAAAATATAAAATCCCAAACCTAAAATTAGTATCATTCATAAGCAAAGTTAAAAGTAAAGTTTTGTTACCGGAAATCGAGGCTACCTGCGAGTAGAGCGTTAATCTTGTATTAAGCTTTCTGTGCTTTTTGTCCTTGTCGTAAGACAATAATGCTACGAGTCCTGTTCCGGATATGTCACTATAACTGTTATGCGTGTTTTTAACTCTTCTCCACCATCAGAGGCACAAACCCGTGGTCGCATTTTACAGGCTGCACGGCGGTTGTTTGCCTCCCAAGGATTTGATGGCACCACCACCCGTGATCTCGCACAAGCAGCAGGAGTCGCGGAAGGAACGCTATTTCGACATTTTCCGAATAAAAAGGCCATTTTGGTAGAGGTAGCGACTGCTGGCTGGGTGGAGATTCTCACGGATTTGCTGACAGAATTAAGTGAAATGGGCAGTTATAAAGCTGTGGCGCAGGTAATGCGCCGCCGGATGTGGAACATGCAAAAAAGTGCCGACTTGATGCGGGTGTGTTTTATGGAGGCACAATTCCATCCAGATTTGCGCGATCGCATCCAGTCAGAAGTAATTGACAAAATGACCGATGTTGCCGAAGCTTTTTTCCAAACAGCCATGGATAAAGGCATTTATCGCCAAATGGATGCGAAATTGGTAGCAAAAGTATTCTTGGGAATGTTTGCGATCGCGGGCTTTTCTCACAATACCCTCATGGAACCTGATGCTTCCCCTCAACAAATGCAGCAAATGGCCGAAGGACTCGCTGATATTTTTCTCAATGGTGTATTAGCTAAAGATTAGGGAAAGGGGATCGGGGATCAGGGATCGGAGAATGGGAATGAGATATGAAAAAATTAATAATGCCATTGCCTTTATCATAGATAGGGAGTTTTAAGTCATAGTTTTTCTAAAATGTGTAAATATAATTTTCAAGCAATCCCCAATCCCCATTGCCCCTTATCCCCAGAGGGGGCCCCGCCTTCCCCAATCCCCTATCCCCTCATAGCCTGGGCTTGCTGAATCCATTGCTGTACTTGTTCCACAGAAGGACATAGATCCCGTCGTTGCATTGTCGCCACCTGCAAACGCAAAATTTGTCTATGTAACCTGTGAGTGGGAAGAGTCGCCAACAAAGCTACAGAACCAACACCAGCATGAAGTAATAAGCCACAATATTGAGTACCAACACTAGGAATCCGGGCTAAATCTGCTAACGCTACCCATTTGTTAACATACTGAAGATGAATTTGCAGTTTATTGGCAAGTGTCACTTTCGCCTGGAGAGTTGGGCTTTGTTCAATTAGTGCTTTTGTGGTATCGATACCACAGTTTTTTAATTGGGAGACTTCTTGCTGGGATAATCCTGGTAGTTGTTCAATCGGCCAGTCACAGGATTGTACAAGACGAACTGGTGCTTTAGGTTTAGGAGACATTTCTATAATTTAAAAATAAGCTTGCACTTAACTAAATTAACGTTGATTACAAAAATAGTTTCATCCATAGAGAATATTTAGGATGCTCCCAACTTTAAAATTTCAACTCGCAGTACCCTAAAAAATAAGCAGAGTTTCAAAACATAGAATTTATGTTGCAAAAAAACGAGCGTCGGAGAAAAAAAGATATTTGGGGTATGCTGGCTGCTGCTAGCTTAGTGATCTTGCCAGGGGGATTAGTTGGTTGCAACTTTGGCACAGAAAATGAACGCCAAGAACAACGAGAGAATAACACAAATCAATCAGACTCAGATGACGATGATGACGACAGACAAAATAACCAACGGCGCAATAATAGTAATGACGATGACAATGATGACGATGATTAGAGGTTAACTATAAAAGTAGCCAATAACCTATCAAATTCAGGGAGATGTATGAGTTTGCATACTTTTTACTCCCTGTTTTTTTGTGAATATACTGTAAATAGAATCATAAGTTACTGCAACTAATATTACCTCAGCATTTAATCATAGATATTCTTTAAACATTTAAAAAATTATGTTAAGTATCTCTATAAATGAGCATTTACCACGCTCGCCTTATTTAGTAACTTCTTTACCAGGATCTCGTGCTAGAGAAATTATCGAACGCGATCGCGCCGTAACTTCTCCTTCCTATACTCGCGACTATCCCTTAGTTGTGGCTCGTGGTGAAGGCTGTATGGTGGAAGATGTGGATGGTAATGTCTTTTTAGACATGACGGCGGGAATTGCTGTCACCGCCACAGGACACGCGCATCCCAAAGTTGTGCAGGCTATTCAAGCACAAGCTGGCAAGTTATTGCACATGTCGGGTACTGATTTTTACTATGAACCGATGGTGGAATTGGCGGAAAAGTTAGCCAAACACGTAGATTTTTCTCATGGAGCGAAAGTATTTTTTACTAACTCCGGTGCGGAATCTAACGAGGGCGCCATCAAACTGGCGAGATACTACACCAAACGTTCCTTGATTATTGCCTTTTTAGGAGCATTCCACGGACGTACCTATGGGGCTATGTCTCTGACTGGTTCCAAAGCTGTGCAAAGAGAGGGTTTTGGTCCTCTAGTTCCGGGGGTGACACATATTCCTTATGGGACTCACGCCAGTTTAGATTACCTGGAAAAACAACTATTTCCCGCCATGCTACCACCCCATGAAGTAGCAGCAATTGTAGTTGAACCAATTCAAGGCGAAGGTGGTTACATTGTACCAGAAGAAGGATTTTTACAACGGATTCGCGAAATCTGCGATCGCTACGGCATGATGATGGTAGTGGATGAAGTGCAATCAGGTATGGGGCGTACAGGTCGATTGTTTGCGATCGAACATTGGGGAGTCATACCAGATATTATTACTACTGCTAAGGGTATTGCTAGTGGTTTACCTCTAGGTGCAATTCTCGCCCGACCCGAAATCATGACTTGGCCGCCTGGTTCCCATGCTACCACCTTTGGTGGCAACCCTGTTGCTTGTGCTGCTGCCCTTGCCACTTTGGAACTATTGGAAAGTGGTTTAATGAGAAACGCTAGCAAAATGGGAGAGTTACTGCAAGCTGGTTTAGTAAAGCTGCATCAACAGTTTCCCAGAGTGTCCCTACCACGTGGTAAAGGTTTGATGGTCGCGGTGGATTTGTTTGATAATCAAGGAAATTTGGATCGACAGTTACGCGATCGCATTATACAAACAGCTTTTTTACATGGTTTATTATTGCTTGGTTGCGGAAAAGCCGCTATTCGTTTTTGTCCACCGTTGGTGATTGATAGTGATCAGATTGAGACTGCTTTGGAAATTTTCGCTGGTGTGTTAGCAGAGATTTTGAACTAGTACAGCACGGCGTAAATAAACAGACCATTTAAAATGACACAAAAGCCCGAAATATAATTCTTTTGACTTTTGACTTTTGACTTTTTAAACACCCTTTCTTGATAAATAACGTCCACTGGGCGCACCAATTACCTGTCCTTGATCAAAAATTTTATTCCCTCGCAAAAAAGTTGTTTTGACTCTTCCAGTTAACTCCAATCCTTCAAATGGCGTATAGCCTTGTTGTGATTCTGACTCAGTAGCGCGAATAACAAAGGTTTCATTGGGGTCTAGTAATACCAAATCTGCATCGTAACCAACTGCAATATCACCTTTTGCACTTAAACCAAACCTTTGGGCAGGATTCCAGCTCAATAACTCAGCCATATGATTATAAGACATGCCGCGCTTGCTTCCTTCACTAAAAACGCCAGAAAGCAGGTATTCTGTACCACCAAACCCAGATTTCGCCAGCCAAATGTTATTGGGATCTTTCTGAGAGGCTTTTTGTTCGGCTGAACAACAGGCGTGATCGCTGACAATCCAATCAACTTGGCGATTGAGTACAGCTTGCCACAAATATTCTACGTCAGGGCGGGGACGAATCGGCGGGTTCACCTTTGCCCATTTACCCGTAGGTGTATCTATATCTAATAGCAAATGTCCGACAGTTACTTCCCGACGGAAATTGATATGAGGAAAAACTGTTTGCATCATCAACGCAGCTTCCACTGCTTTGCGAGAACTCAGGTGTAACAAATTAATATTGAAACAATTTGTCTCATGCGCCAAGTAGGAAGCAATGCAGATTGCTAAACCTTCAGAATGCGGTGGACGTGCTGCACTATAAGCCTTTAAACCTGTGAGGTTGGAATCTTGCTGGACAATTTTGGTGTAAGCGTTGAGGATTTCGGCGACTTCGCAATGGAGACTAAGACTCAGGCGATCGCTTGCTTCGGGATACAATTCCCTAAGTTTAGTCAGACCACGCATGATAAATTCAAAGTGAGCCAAGTCATATCTTTCTTCTTTATTAATCATCAAAAACAGGTTTTGTTGATCAGAAAGGCCATGCAAACCATAGCCACCGTAGAACATAAAAATTTTAAATGACCCAATTCCATATTCCTCAAATAGCATTTGCATCTCATCAATATGAGTCGCACTAATTGGGGCAATATGATAGCCATAATCAACAAAAAAATTCCCTTTTGATAACGCCAAAACTTCGGGAAAAAAATCTCTGTAAGAGCCGCCTTTGTTGAGATAATACTGCCCTGTGCGAATATAATTTAGGCTAGTAGTCACACCTCCGGTTGCAGCTGCTTTGGTTTCACTCACCGCATCTTGGTCAAGGGGTTGATAAATACCGATGTGCATATGAGCATCCACAACCCCAGGAAAACCTAGCAAGTTTTGACCATCAAATATTTCTTTACCTTCATCTGGGTTAATATGAGGAGCAATTTGGGCAAATTTTCCATCCTTAATTCCCAAATCAAGTAGTTCGACTGCATCCTGATGGGGACGCACTACCCGCACATGTTTAATAATTTGATCTAATACGGGAGCTTCAGACACAATAAACTTCTCAATCCTTGTCATGAATTATGTTTGTATACATATTTGTCGTTCGATACGAAATCCTTATAGAGACGTAGCAATGCTACGTCTCTACATAACCGTGAATTATAAATTCATATCTTGATTCAGCAACGCCCGATTTTTTATAAGGACGAAAAAATTTAGAAGGATGGGCTAATGCAAGATTAATTTCAGCAGCACCTGCTTTATTATGATGCTGATAGACCATCTTTATGTTCAAAGTTGATCTCATTTTCAACTAATTCAAAAAATTGTGAAATCTGTGCAGTTGAGCGAATGTGATAAACACTTTTGGTGCTTTGTGCTTGCCTAATATACTCACGATATTTTGGGGTCAAATATTTATGACATAACCAAAGCACCTGGTAGCTAGTAAGCGAACTCTTCAATATTGGACTGTTTTCCGGCCAGCCTTCTGGCGGTTTAAAGTAAGCTGTGATTAGTCGTTTAGTCACCCACCAGAAATGCACATATAGCGGTAGATCGACAAAAACCAGAGTATCCGCCTCGCTCAGTCGTAGCCAGAGGGTTTCCATGCTACCAAACCCGTCAATAATCCAACGGTCAGTAAGCAAAATTTGCTCATGGATGTGCTTATAGTTTTCCTGTGGAACCTCAATACCCCCTGATTGATATTGAATTTTGTCTAAGATGTGAAGTGGCAAACCAGTGATTTCTGATAATCTTTTGCTTAGAGTTGATTTACCGCCTCCAGCATTGCCAAACACTGCTACTTTTTTCACCGCCACTCTCCTTTGAGTGCAATCAAGTCACTGCTTAAGCTAAGTAGAACGGCGTAAATAATTAAAGGTTAGTAGTAAGGACTTTAGTCCTTATTTGAGACTAAAATCCTTACTACTAACTAAATTATACATTAAACCGGAATAACATCACATCGCCTTCCTTTACAACATACTCTTTTCCTTCACTGCGAACTAAGCCTTTTTCCTTGGCAGCACTCATCGAACCAGATGCTACTAAATCATCGTAAGCAACAGTTTCAGCGCGAATAAATCCGCGTTCAAAGTCACTGTGAATTACACCTGCTGCTTGTGGTGCTGACATTCCAGCGGTAATTGTCCAAGCGCGGGTTTCTTTTTCACCAGATGTGAAATAAGTACGCAATCCTAACAGCGTATAAGTGGCACGAATTAGTGATTTTAAACCACCTTCTTCCACACCCAAAGATGCAAGGAAATCTGCTCTTTCTGCGTCTGATAATTCGATTAATTCTGCTTCTACTTGGGCAGATACTATTACCACTTGGGCATTTTCATTTGCGGCAATTTCTCTAACTTTTTCGACAAATTCATTACCTGTTGCTAATTCATCTTCAGATACATTAGCAGCATAAATAATTGGTTTTGATGTCAGTAATCCTAATAATTTAATTACTGCTGCTTCTTCTTCTGTTAAAGTAATTTGCCGTACTGATTTGCCTTCATTTAATGCCGTAGCTAATTTTTCCAATACTGTCAATTCAAATTGTGCTTCTTTGCTAGTGCGGGCTTGTTTTTTCGTGCGTTCAATGCGACGTTCGATTTGTGCTAAATCAGCTAAACCGAGTTCCAAATTAATTATCTCAATATCCCGCGCCGGGTCAACTGAACCAGCAACGTGAATAATGTCATCATTTTCAAAACAACGCACCACATGAACGATCGCATCAACTTCGCGAATATGGGACAAAAATTGATTACCCAGTCCCTCACCCTGACTTGCACCTTTCACCAAACCGGCAATATCCACGAACTCAACGCGGGCCGGGATAATTTGTACCGAATTGGAAATCTTGCTTAGAACATTCAACCGTTCGTCTGGTACTGCGACAACGCCAACATTCGGTTCTATTGTACAAAAAGGGAAGTTAGCAGCTTCTGCTTTCGCATTCGCCACTAAAGCATTAAATAACGTAGATTTTCCAACGTTGGGAAGTCCGACAATCCCGGCTCTCAGCATGTTAGGTTTTGGGTTTGAAATTAAAACTAGACGAAATCAATTTTAAACAGGTTCGGGGATTGTTTGTGGTATTGTTCCTGGAACTGTTTGAGGAATTGGAGCAGGTACGGTTTGTGGTATGGGTGCTGGTACGGTTTCAGGAACAGGATCTGGTATAGGGTGAGGAACCGTTGGCCCTGGTGTCGGTTCAGGAGGGAGTACAGGATTTGGTTCTGGGTTAGGAATTGGTGGTTCGTTGGGTTGAGGTTCAGAAATCAGATAAATCATAATCATTTTTTTCAGCAGATTCAACTTTTCCAACCTAAATTACCAACAACATCACCGACATCTTCCTAAATATCTATACTTTTGTTGAAACTGTTTGAAATTTGGGAACTATAGATATAGTCGATCAAATAAATTAAATCTTTAAACCACGTCTACTTTGAGAACTGTAGTTTTGTAGGTTGGGTTACACTCCGTTCCACCCAACCTACATAATGTCCTTTTTGAAAAACTCCTCTTTTCAAGATGGACGAGGTTTAAATCCAATTCTGCTTTTAATTAATATTTAATTTTGTTAAAACTAATGTCAATATTTTTTGTTAGTAGATGGCTGCGCCAACTTCGGGTAGGACAAAAAATTAGCCTTGGATATGGGCTGGCTTTGGGGATTGCTGTTTTGGGTACTACCTCTGGAATTTTGTTAGCAAACCACTACGAAGATCAGGCGCGTGAGCAACAGGAAGATGCACTAGCAGAGCTTCAGTTGATTAATTCTCTGGAAATTAATGCACTTCAGGTTCGCGTTCATCATCAGGAATTTATAACTTTAGTCTCTCAACCAAAGCAGTTACACCAAGAGTACACTGAGTTCCTCAAGCATTATCAGAATTTCAAGGAAGTTTGGTATGAGTTTAGCGATTCAGTAGGAGGAACAAAGGAAGAAGAAGAAAAGGAATTTCCGGGCGAAATTGAAATTGTCAGCAAATTTCTCAAGACTTATCAAGAAGTTCCAAAGGCTTATATTCAGCAAATGGATGCCCTTTTGCTGCGCTGGAATATCCCAGAACTCAAACCGGAAAATGTGGAAACGATACGTTCTCAACTCATCTCGTTTGAAAATAGTCTGCTGATGGTTAAGATGGATGACTTTTGCGAGGGTCTGGTGGAAATGATCGAATTGAGTAAACAGGAGTCTAAGCAAGCCAAGGCTGATATGGAAGCTGCGGATAAACTAAGATCGCAAATCATCGGTGGAAGTATGCTGGTGTCAGTTACACTTGCTATTTTTCTAGTTATTTCCACTAGTCGAGCGATCGCACATCCGATTCAAACCCTCACCAAGGTAGCACAACAGTCAGTTCAAGAGTCAAACTTTGACTTACAAGCGCCTGTAGATACTCAAGATGAAGTTGGGATTCTTGCTATTTCTTTTAATCAACTTATTTCCACTGTTAAACACCTCCTCCAACAGCAACAAGAAGCGAACCAACAATTAGAATCTTATAGCCAAACCCTAGAAGAGAAAGTAGAAGCAAGAACACAGGAATTAAGCGAGAAAAATAACTATCTCAAACAACTCCTAGAAGAACTCCACCACACCCAAGCTCAAATGGTTCAGAGTGGAAAGATGTCTGCTTTGGGACAAATGGTAGCTGGTGTAGCACACGAAATCAATAATCCAGTCAACTTTATTCATGGCAACTTAAGTTATGTGGATCAATATACTCAAGATTTGCTGAAACTGGTGCAACATTATCAGCAGTATTATCCCAATCCTCCCCAAGCGTTGCAAGAAGAGTTAGAAGCGATTGAATTAGAATACTTAGTCGAAGATTTCACCAAGATTCTTCAGTCAATGAAAGTCGGAACAGACCGCATCCGCGAAATAGTACTCTCTCTACGCAACTTTTCCCGTCTTGATGAAGCTGAACTTAAAGCAGTCGATATTCATGAAGGTATTGAAAGCACTTTGATGATTTTACAACACCGTTTAAAAGCAAATGTGCAGCATCCAGAGATCAAAATCATCAAAGAATATAGTCAATTGCCTCTCGTAAAGTGCTATCCTGGGCAACTAAATCAGGTGTTTATGAATTTACTCGCAAATGCTATAGATGCTCTGGAAGAATCAAATCAGGGACGAACTTTTGCAGAGATAGCCAGCAATCCGAACATAATTCATATTAGTACGATCAAAACTGATAAACAAGTTATTATCTCTATTGCTGATAATGGTTTTGGTATTCCAGAAGCAATTCGCTCAAACCTATTCGATCCCTTCTTTACAACTAAGCCTGTGGGGAAAGGTACTGGATTGGGTTTATCAATAAGTTATAAGATTGTTACCGAAAAACATCATGGTAGGCTTTTCTGTGATACAACGCTAGGGCAAGGTACAAAGTTTGTGATTGAAATTCCCATTCGGCAATTCAACGATGATCCTACTGTTTGATGATAAAAATGCTCGCTCAAAATCAAACACCTTTATTAGACACCTTAAAAATCTGTGCTGAACGTCCCCACACACCTTTTTACACCCCAGGACATAAACGAGGTGTGGGAATTTCCGAGAAAATAGCTAATGTTTTTGGTCAAACTGTATTTCGCCACGATTTACCAGAATTAACACAGTTAGATAACTTGTTTGCACCAGCAGGAGTAATCCAACAAGCGCAAGAATTAGCAGCAGAAGCCTTTGGCGCTACACAAACATGGTTTCTTGTCAATGGTTCTACTTGTGGAATTGAAGCAGCAATTCTGGCAACCTGCGGCACTGGCGATAAAATTATACTGCCGCGCAATGTTCATTCCTCAGCGATCGCAGGATTAATTCTCTCTGGTGCTATACCAATTTTTGTCAATCCAGAATACGACCCTGTTTTAGATATTGCCCACAGTATCACTCCCAGCGCAGTCGCAGCAGCCCTACAACAGCATCCCGACGCCAAAGCCGTGATCATGGTTTACCCTACATATTACGGTGTGTGTGGAGATGTGAAGGCGATCGCCCAAATTACCCATCAATACAATATCCCTTTGCTGGTAGACGAAGCCCACGGCGCCCACTTTGCATTTCATCCCCAACTACCCACCCCGGCTTTAAAAGCAGGTGCAGATTTATCTGTACAATCGATTCATAAAACATTGGGTGCGATGACTCAAGCGTCAATGCTGCATATCCAAGGTGAGAGAATAGATCGCGATCGCCTCAACAAAGCTTTGCAGTTAGTACAATCTACCAGTCCCAGTTATTTACTTCTAGCTTCCTTAGATGCAGCGCGTCAGCAAATAGCGTTGTCTGGTAAAGAGTTAATGTCTCGCACATTGCAACTTGCACAGGAGGCGAGAACTAGAATTACACAAATTCCCGGATTGTCGATTTTGCAAAGCCCCACTTGGCAAGGGGGGTTGGGGGGATCTCCAGGTTTGATCACACTAGATCAAACACGCTTAACTGTGACTGTTTCCGGCTTAGGTTTGACAGGCTTTACTGCCGAAGAAATTCTCGACCAACAGCTAGGTGTCACAGCAGAATTTGCTTCTTTGCAACATCTCACCTTTATTATTAGTTTGGGCAACACCCAAGAAGATATCGAGCAGTTGGTGCAAGCTTTGACTAAACTTACTCAAATGACCTCCTCTGTGACAAAAAAGAGCGAGTATAAGCATACAGTTTTATGGGATGATGTTTTTAACATGGGTAATTCTGTACGTATATCGCCCCGTGAAGCTTTTTTTGCTGCTACAGAAGCATTACCAATCCCAGAAACTACTGGACGTGTTTGTGCTGAAATCGTTTGTCCTTATCCTCCTGGTATTCCTGTGTTGATGCCAGGAGAAGTTATTACTCAACCTGCGTTGGAATATTTGCAACAAATTCAGGCAATGGGCGGATTTATTAGCGGTTGTGCGGATGCTAGCTTAAGTACACTTACAGTGGTTAAAGATGAGTTTTGAGCAAGTATTTCAACAAAGTTGAAGAGCCAAGCAAAAGAAAGGATGAGTTAATTTTTCCAGGTCGATGCATTAACAATGTCGGTCGATACATTAACAATGTTGGTCACTGTATGCTTTTACATCTTGTTCCAAATCATCTTCAGTGTAGGGTAGGTAGGCTTTTTCACGCTTGAGAAAATCGTAGGTTTCCCAACGAGATGAAAAGTTGAGCATTTGGCGAACTTCAGCAGCTCCAATGCATCCTTGGCGATAGTTATCAGCCGCGATGAGTTCCACCTACAAAGTTTTGTAGCGTGTGTTGTCGCGCAGCGCAACGCACCATCACAGGTTTTCGGTACATTAGGACTTCCGTCCATAACAGCCAATGGAGGTTATATTTTTTGACTTGTGTGTATAGTAGCTATGATAGGCGAGCTATCTGACATAATGCGATCGCACTTCTAGTACATCTGATTTTTGAAATGCGAACAGTGAGAATGTAGCCAGACATACTAGACTATCTTAATTGGGATGATTTCTCGTATGATATTTTCCCAGAACTATCTTGGTAAAATATTTTATGGTTCAAAAACAATTACAAGATTTCAAAGTATTTCCTAAGCATGTTGGAGTTTGGTATGGTAACTGGATACGTGTAGATGCCAACGTTCAGGAAACCCAACGTTTTGAAGCCGAGATTACGCAGAAAATTATTGATAACCAGTGGATACAAACCAATACTTACAAATATCCTGATGGTAAGAATGTCACGAATTCATTTGTCGGCAAAATAATTAGTGAAGATGAAATAGAAATAGAAAGTCTAGATGTTCCTGAATGGCAAAATTTTAAAACAATTGCTAAGGAACATGGAGATAGCATTATTATTTTTAATGTTTGGAACAAAGCTACTGGGAAATTATTTGCGACAGAAACAATCAATCTTGTTAATCACAATAATCGTTGTCGAACAAGCCAAAGCTTTACAGAAGAAGGTAAAGCAAAAGGTTTTCTGTTGATTGTAGAAGAAAGAGTTCCTGAATAAGTTTTTCACATTTGTCATTGGTCATTGGGAGAAATTTCTCCCTTGTCCTCAATCCCTGTTCCCCGTCTTCACGAGTAAATTCACAAATCAAACCGGATTTCTATATAAGTTTTTCATACAGCAGCAAAGAAAGTAAAAAATCAATTATAAAAATTACTACCCAACTTGTCACAACTGCTCCAGTTGCTGATTCTCCTACCTGTTTTGCTCCACCTGTAGTAGTCAATCCCCAATTACAACCAATTACAGCAACCAGCACACCAAAAATAAAAGCTTTGAGCAAAACAGTCAATATATCCGCTACTGCTAAAAATTTCCTGACTGACTCTAAAAATATCTCCGGGTCTACCTGATAAAATTGCATAGCCGCAAAAACACCACCACAAATCCCGATTACTAAACCTAAAATAGTGAGAATTGGCAACATTAAACAGCAAGCAATTACCCTTGGTACTACAAGATAATCAATAGGGTCAGTTTTGAGCATATAAAGTGCATCTATTTGTTCCGTTACAGACATTTCACCGATTTCCGCAGCAAAAGCAGAACCAACCTGTCCAGCAATAATACTTGCAGTCAAAATGGGTGCTAATTCTCGACAAAATGCTAAAGCAAAAGCGCCTCCCACGGTATTGACTGCATCAAATTTGACTAATTCCCTAGCGGTTTGAATCGTAAAAATCATACCTGCACAACCATTCACCAACAGTACAGGTAGAATAGAACCTGGCCCTGCTGTCACCATATGTTCCAGAATCTTGTGGTAGCATGTTTTTCCCTGAATAAAATGCAGCCATACCTGACCCATGAGCAAGATACTAGTAACAAGGCGGGAAATGTGCGTTCGCCTAAATTTTTTTTGAGGTTGCAATGTTAATTTAACTGCTCAAGCGTTCTATCAATTAAATTTACACCCTGCTGTACAGTTTCTATCAAACTTAACTCTGCACGCAACTCCGGCGCACCGATAAAACCTTTTGCATACCAAGTCATGTGCTTACGCGCTTGCAAAATTCCGCGATCGCCTTTATATTCCCAAAGTGCCTGTAAATGTTCTCTAGCACATTCCAAACGCTGGATTGGTGTTGGTGGTGGTAATTTCTCCCCAGTTTTGAGAAAATAATCTATTTCTCCCACCAAAAACGGATAACCCAAAGTCCCACGGGAACACATCACCCCATCAGCACCCGTTTCTTGTAGACATTGCACCGCCGACTCTACCGAAAAAATATCACCATTGGCAATCACGGGAATCGAAAGCACCTGTTTCACACGACCAATCCATTCCCAACGCGCGTTACCATTGTAACCTTGAGCGCGAGTCCGGGCATGGACTGTAATCATTTTTGCGCCTGCATCCTGCATTCGTTTGGCAAAATCCAGGATCGTAATTTCCTCATCACTCCAACCAATCCGAGTTTTAATTGTTACAGGTACATCGACAGCATTGACGACTTCTCGTACTATTGCCTCAGCGATTTGTGGTTGTCGCAGCAAGGAAGAACCCCCACCCTTTTTAGTAATTTTATTTACAGGGCAACCCATATTAATATCAATTGTATCCGCGCCTTCTGCCACAGCCTTCTGTGCTGCTTCTGCCAAGAAATCGGGACGACAATCAAATAATTGGATGCTAATTGGTCGTTCGTTGGTGTCTACCTCCATGATTTTGGGTAACTTTTTGACATGGTGTAACTCCGTCGCACTCACCATTTCTGTATACATCATCGAATTTGGTGCATAGCGACGTACTAGGCGACGAAACACCAAATCAGTCACCCCAGAAAGAGGTGACTGTAAAACCCGACTGTTCACAGTCAGGTTTCCAATCAAAAGAGATGTAGTAAGTTTTGCTTGCAAACTAGGAGATAGGGCAACCATACACTTTATGATTTAGAGGTCTAGGTAAGATTTGCCATTTCATTCAAGATATTTCCATAAGGATTTTATTTCCTGCTGATGTTAATTCCCAGCGATCGCGAGGCGACCCTTGCTCCACATATCGTCGAAGTAAACCCTCAGCAGCCAAATTTTTTAACACAATCATCATGTCAGGTTCTCTAGGTACGTCTAGACGAGAAAGTGAACTCGCTATTTCATACCAGCTCCAATTTCCTTCACCTTTAGCTACTAATTTAAGAAGCACTAATTCAAGTTGAGTTAGTTTGATTGAGTCTTTCATGGTTCTTCCTCCTTTATAAAGAGGATTTTATCAATTTTAAATTTAACAACTTTACTTTTCATGGAGTGGACAAAAGCTTGATAAATATCTATTCAATGATTTTGCCCACTTAATTAATTTTCTTTCATCTTAACCGCTTATAAATCAACTTTAAATAAAACGCCAAGTCCCTCTTTGAGACGATAATCTTCTAATGTTGCTGTGTGGGCATTATTCCAGAGTTCATAAGCATCGTCCGGATTATTCGGTTGTCCAGTTTGGAAACCGAGTTTTTTATACCTCAGATATTCACGTAGTTCATGGCTATAGAAACGCTTATCAACTGGTTCGGCTAAGAGTTCACCTGCTGCAATTTTGATTAGTCGCTCTATCATTTTCCTCTCATCATCACCAATAGGATTAAATCTATAGACATGAGCTTTTACAATATCGATACCCTTGTTAGTTATCTTGACCTTGGTATAAGAAAGATTAAGTATTTTACCTCCTGCTTTTGATGGGTCAAAGGGTCTGCCACTAATAGCACCTTTTTCTATCATTTGTATATTCATTCTTTAAATAAAAATTTGTATAAATAATTTATCAATAATAACATAAAGTACGTAGATTGTTATGCAAAAACCAATTTTGAGTGCATTCATAATTTGATATCTACCTCTTTTTGCTTGACAAGAGGCTTGGTGAATTTTCCACTGCACTCGATAAAGTAATGTGTAGTTGAATGAATGCAGCAAGCACAGACAAACTGAACTTTGTAGCTGCTGAGATTCCTCTTTTTGATTCTCCTGTGTCTCTAGAGTTTACTAAAAGACGGCAAACACGACCATCAGATTACGGTTCACCCGAATCTCAGGAAGTATTAATTCTCATACATTAGACAAAGTGAAAGCAATAAATATATGAGCCAACTGGAAACATGAAGCATAACCGCCCTTGTTAAGGTTCGGAAAACCACCCTTCATCGACTGGCTACACAGGCTCAGTATATATATCAGCATAATATTGGGTTTTGCCCAAGAACAAACCAAAGGTATTGATGCTGAACTGGCTGCTTTTAACAAACCAGCTAGTTCAAAAATTGGTCCTTTATATCCCATTCATTCATTTGTAGTAATACGGAGCCAGCACCTAAAATGGCAAAAGTAGTTGGAATTGACTTAGGTACGACAAACTCCTGCGTAGCAGTAATGGAAGGTGGTAAACCTACAGTTATTGCAAACGCTGAAGGTTTTCGGACAACACCGTCAGTTGTGGCGTTTGCCAAAAATGGCGATACCTTGGTTGGGCAAATCGCCAAGCGCCAAGCGGTGATGAACCCCGAAAATACCTTTTATTCTGTAAAACGATTTATCGGTCGCCGCTACGAAGAAGTTACAAACGAAGCAACAGAAGTTTCCTATAAAGTTGTCCAAAGCGGTGGAAACGTCAAACTAGATTGTCCCCAAGCCGGAAAAGCATTTGCACCAGAAGAAATTTCTGCTAAAGTTCTGCGTAAGCTGGTAGAAGACGCCAGCAAATATATCGGTGAAACTGTAACTCAAGCTGTTATTACTGTTCCTGCTTACTTCAACGACTCCCAACGCCAAGCTACCAAAGACGCTGGTAAGATAGCAGGTATTGAAGTATTACGGATTATCAACGAACCTACCGCCGCTTCTCTAGCATACGGTTTTGATAAGAAGAGCAACGAAACTATCCTTGTATTTGACCTTGGTGGTGGTACATTCGACGTATCTATTTTGGAAGTAGGCGACGGTGTATTTGAAGTACTCGCTACTTCTGGTGATACCCACCTTGGTGGTGACGACTTTGATAAGAAAATTGTTGACTACTTAGCAGAAGCATTTAGAAAAGACGAAGGTATTGATTTACGTAAAGACAGACAAGCCTTACAACGTCTGACAGAAGCAGCTGAAAAAGCCAAGATTGAACTTTCTAGCGTTACCCAAGCGGAAATTAACCTACCATTTATCACTGCTACTCAAGACGGGCCCAAACACTTGGATATGACTCTGACACGGGCCAAGTTTGAAGAACTTTGTTCTGACTTAATTGACCGTTGTCGTATCCCTGTAGAAAACGCCCTGCGTGATGCGAAGATCAGCAAGAACGATATTGATGAAGTTGTGTTAGTGGGTGGTTCTACTCGTATCCCCGCCGTCCAAGATGTGGTGAAGCGGATTCTGGGTAAAGATCCAAACCAAAGCGTTAACCCTGATGAAGTAGTCGCAGTTGGTGCTGCAATTCAAGCTGGTGTGCTTGCTGGTGATGTTACAGGTATCTTGCTGTTAGATGTAACACCATTGTCTCTAGGTGTAGAAACTTTGGGTGGTGTCATGACCAAGATTATTCCTCGCAACACCACTATTCCTACCAAGAAATCAGAAGTCTTCTCCACTGCTGTGGATGGTCAAACCAACGTCGAAATTCACGTCCTCCAAGGTGAACGGGAAATGGCAGGCGATAATAAGAGCCTGGGAACTTTCCGCCTGGATGGTATTCCCCCTGCACCCCGTGGTGTACCCCAAATCGAAGTTGTGTTCGATATTGACGCCAACGGTATTTTGAACGTTACCGCTAAAGACAAGGGTACTGGTAAAGAACAGTCTATTAGCATTACCGGTGCTTCAACTCTAGATAAAACCGACGTTGAACGGATGGTACGCGAAGCTGAACAAAATGCTTCTACTGATAAAGAACGTCGCGAGAAAATCGATCGCAAGAACCAAGCTGACTCCTTAGCATACCAAGCTGAAAAACAATTGCAAGAGTTAGGCGATAAAGTCCCAGCTGCTGACAAGACCAAAGTTGAAGGCTTGGTAAAAGACCTGCGGGATGCTATTACCAAAGATGACGATGAGCAGATCAAGAAACTAATGCCAGAACTGCAACAAGCGTTGTTTGCTGTTGGTAGCAACATCTATCAGCAAGCTGGTGGCGGTGCGCCAACTGATGCTGCTGGTACTACAGATGGCGGTACTTCCTCCACTGGTGGTAGCGGTGATGATGTGATTGACGCTGATTTCACAGAGTCTAAGTAATGTTGATTGTTGGTTGTTTGTTGTTGGGAACAACCACCAACAAGCAACAATTAACAAACAACAAATATTTATTAACAATGACTACTCAAGGTATACCTTTCCTTTGGGTGGTCATTTTTTTGTTGGATATTTGGATGATAGGTAGAGTCCTGACTACGAACTTTGTGATCTATCAATTCTAATTTTAAAAACTAGTAGTATAATGACATTTAGCTTGATTTATGTTAGACGCTATTCGCGGGTGTAATTCAGTGGTAGAATGTCACCTTCCCAAGGTGAACGTCGTGGGTTCGAGTCCCATCACCCGCTTCTGAAAAAAACTTTATGTCACAGAAGGGCTTTATCAACAGTTATCAGCCTGTGTTGATCTGAGAGTAACGATACACTTGTAAAACATTCTTTAATTTTTAGATGCTTCCTCAACATGCCTTATCTGACATCGGCTAGTGCAATTCGTTCTCAGATTGCTGAATTTGCTCAAAGCTCAATTTTGTGGATAGATACAGAAGTAGCTGATTATAAAAGTAATCATCCCAAATTGTCACTGATTCAGGTACTAGACGAGGCAACAGATATGAGTGGCGATCGCATTTATCTTTTAGATGTATTAGAGTCACCGGAGATTGTGGCTGATTTCATTAGTCAAATCATGACAAATTCTGCAATTGAAAAAGTCTTTCATAATGCCAGCTACGATTTGAAGTTCTTGGGTAATAAAAAAGCTAAAAATGTCACTTGTACTCTAGAAATGGCAAAAAAAATTCCTTATTATATCTTGCCATTACCTAACTATCAACTTAAAACTCTTGCTGCCAAACTATGCAAATTTTTATATATTAACAAACAAGAACAAAGCAGCGACTGGGGACAGCGACCTTTGACTGAAGGACAAATAGAATATGCTTATCTAGACTGTATTTATCTGGCTCAAGTGCATTCACGCTTAATAGAATTAACCCAAAAAAGTAACCCTGATTCGCAAACAGAAGACTTAAGTGAACTCGCAAAAAAATATCAAGAAGTTGAACACAATTGGAAAATAGTCAAATCAGAATATGAACATTTACAAGAGCGCATCAAAAAAGCTATGCAAGCTCAAAATTTATCTGAAACCTCTGATTTAAAGTTAAATAGTTATGAACGTACAACAATAAAAGTAGCATTATCAGAATTAGTAAAATTAACACAAAATAAAGATATTAAACTAGATTTCCCCATTACATTGACGCAGAAAATGCAAAAAGATTTGGGAGAAAATCTTGAACAATTATCTGTAGAGCTAGAGAAAACGCAAACTTGGCGCTTAAGTACCAAAACTGAAGAAGATATAGCTCAGGATGAATAAATTCTGCAATATGATAATTTCGTTAAGATTGTTATAGGAATTCTTCTGAAACCACAAGCACATAAAGTCCCAAAATAAAAGATATGATGAGATGTTTTTACACATAATTTAGCATTGCTTTATTAATTAGATGTTTGTGAGCTTTTATTGTTAAATATAGAAAATAGTGGAACATTAATAAAACTGATTAGCACAATTTTTAGGAACATCTACTTAATTTAGAATGACTTATGAAATTGTGGTTAGAGGAGCAAAAATTGACAAGAATAACAGTTAGCATCGCTACACTTATGACATTTATAGCCTTGGCAACTGTTTCTTGTGCGAGGAATAATGAGGTGTTAGTAACAGAAATTGGTGTTAGTCCTCCCAAGAGTCCAACATCAAAACCATCAAAAGCAGGAGACTTCTATACTCAGGGTCAGTATAGACATATCAAAGGCGATGCTCAAGGTGCGATCGCAGCTTACACCGAAGCCATCAAGCTTAATCCCAAGTATGCTGAAGCTTACAATGGGCGGGGACTTGTTCACTTTGATCTGGATGATAAGCAAAAGGCGATCGCAGATTACAGCGAAGCTATTCGCCTGTTTCTCAACTATGCCGAAGCCTACAATAATCGAGGTAACGCCCGCGCTGCAACGGGAGATATCAACGCCGCAATCTCAGATTATAACGAAGCGATTCGGATTGCTCCCAATTACGCCGAAGCTTACAATAACAGAGGTAACGCCTACGCCGCCTTGGGCAGAAGAAACGAAGCGATCGCAGATTATGATCAAGCTATTCGCCTCAATCCTAAGTATGCTGTTGCCTACAATAACCGAGGAAACGCCCGTTCCGCCCAAGGTGATAACCAAGGGGCGATTAATGATTTCGACCAAGCTATTCGCTTAAATCCCAATTTTGCCGCAGCTTATAATAATCGTGGTAATATTCGCGCGGCGCTCGGAGACAAACAAGGAGCAACTTCTGACCTCAAACAAGCAGCAAATATTTTTCAAAAACAAAAGAATACGGATTTATATCAACAAGTGATGCAAAATATCAACAATCTTCAGCGTTAGTCCACTTCTGTAGAATAATGATTTCCTAAGCGTTGCGTTTAACAAATCATTATTATGAACCAAAATAAGCGTCAGGCTTACTGGCGTGCAAACACGGCTTTGATTAGAAATCTTCTCCTTGTTTGGGCGTTTGTATCAATTGGTTGCAGTATTCTACTTGTGCAACCATTGAACAATTTACGTATAGGTGGTTTACCTGTCGGCTTTTGGATGGCGCAGCAAGGTTCAATTTTTGTTTTTGTGGTGTTAATTTTTGTCTACGCCGTACAGATGGATAAACTTGATCGCCAATACGGTATCAAAAGGAGAGACAAATAATGTCAGTTGAAGCTTGGACTACTCTATTTGTTATCCTTTCTTTTATTCTATATCTCTATATCGGTTGGCGAACCCGTGTTCAAGATAGTAAAGGCTTTTTCGTCGCCGATCACGGTGTTCCCGCTCTCGCTAATGGTGCGGCGACGGCGGCTGATTGGATGTCAGCCGCTTCGTTTATTTCCATGGCGGGGTTAATCTCTTTTTTAGGTTACGATGGTTCAATTTATTTGATGGGTTGGACTGGTGGTTATGTTTTATTGGCTTTGCTATTAGCCCCATATCTGCGGAAGTTTGGTAAATACACAGTTCCTGATTTTGTTGGCGATCGCTATTACTCTAATGTCGCCCGTGTAGTAGCAGTGATCGCTGCGATCTTCGTCTCGATGACTTACGTAGCTGGACAAATGCGCGGTGTGGGTATTGTATTTAGCCGCTTTTTGCAGGTAGACATCAGTACTGGTGTTGTAATTGGGATGGTCATCGTTGGCTTTTTCTCAGTGTTGGGAGGTATGAAAGGTATTACCTGGACTCAGGTAGCTCAATACTGCGTCTTAATCGTTGCTTACTTAATTCCGGCTATTGCGATCTCTCTACTGCTGACGAAAAACCCCATCCCCCAATTGGCGTTTGTTTTTAGTGATATTGTCCCAAAACTGAACCAAATCCAAGTTGACCTTGGTTTCCAAGAATACACGAAACCGTTCGTAAATAAGTCAATGTTGGATGTTTTATTTACTACCGTTGCTTTGATGGTAGGAACTGCGGGACTACCTCATGTTATCGTCAGATTTTATACTGTTCCTGATGTGCGAGCAGCACGTTATTCTGCCGGTTGGGCGTTGTTAATGATTGCCCTGCTGTATACAACAGCACCAGCTTTGTCAACTTTTGCCCGCTATAATCTAATTGATAGTCTACACAACAAAACAATTGAGCAAATCCATCAGTTTGATTGGGCGAAAAAGTGGGAGAATACCAAGTTACTTACTTTTGAAGATAAAAATAATGATGGGCTAATTGAGTTAACACCAGATAAAAAAACCAGTGAGATTGTTATTGACCCAGATATTATCGTGCTTTCCACGCCGGAAGTCGCAAAATTAGCACCTTGGGTAATTGCTTTGGTAGCAGTTGGTGGTTTAGCGGCGGCTTTATCTACAGCATCGGGATTGCTGTTGGTAATCTCCAGTGCGGTAGCTCATGATATTTATTATCGGATGATCAATCCTGGCGCTTCCGAATCCCGACGAGTCATGGTTGGTAGAGTCATGGTTGGCTTTGCGATCGCGATCGCTGGTTATTTTGGCGTTAATCCACCTGGTTTTGTGGCTCAAGTAGTGGCCTTTGCTTTCGGTTTAGCTGCGGCTAGCTTTTTCCCCATCATTATTTTAGGAGTATTTGACAAGCGGACAAACCGAGAAGGAGCGATCGCCGGTATGGTGGTTGGCTTGTGCTTCACTATCTTTTATATAGTTGGGGTGAAATTCTACGGAATGCAACCTTGGTTCTTCGGAGTCTCTGCCGAAGGAATTGGAACTCTTGGTATGTTAATCAACTTCGTCGTCACTTGGAGCGTTTCTCGACTCACACCACCTCCACCACTCGAAGTCCAAGAAATGGTTGAGGTGTTAAGAACCCCTGGTGATGAACCACCAGCAATTGCAGAACTTGATGAAGATCACCTTGATTAACATTTAGGGAACAGGGAATAGGGAATAGTAATATCCCAACCAGTAGGGTGCGTTAAGGCTAAAGCCTAACGCACCACAAATTTTAGGTTCTAACCCCGAAGTTTCTCATTTCAACCGAGAAGTTTCTCATTTCAACCGAGAAGTTTCTCATTTCAACCGAGAAGTTTCTCATTTCAACCGAGAAGTTTCTCATTTCAACCGAGAAGTTTCTCATTTCAACCGAGAAGTTTCCCCCCCAATCCCCAATCCCCAATCCCCCTTTCCTAACGATTAACTGTACTCATGTCCGCATAGCGATCGCCTGCTGCGACATTTTTAGGAGCAACTTCATCGATGCGTTGCAAATCCTCCGGTGTTAAAGTAATCTCGACAGCCTTCACATTTTCCTCCAAATACTTGCGGCGTTTAGTTCCGGGAATGGGAACAATATCTTCTCCCTGTGCTAACAACCAGGCTAGTGCTAGTTGACTGGGAGTTACTTGTTTTTCAGTGGCGATCGCTTTTACTAGTTCCACCAGTTGCAAATTCTTGTTGAAGTTTTCACCCTGGAAGCGAGGCGAAACACGACGGAAATCATCTGCTGCTAAATCATCAAGGTTAGTGATTTGTCCAGACAAAAATCCCCTTCCCAAAGGAGAATAAGCCACAAAGCCAATTCCTAACTCCCGCAAAGTTGGCAAAATTTCATCTTCTGGATCACGTGTCCATAGAGAATACTCGCTTTGCAACGCTGTAATTGGGTGAACTGCATTGGCGCGGCGAATCGTTGTTGGTGCAGCTTCCGAAAGTCCCAGGTAACGAACTTTACCTTGTTGTACAAGTTCTGCCATTGCTCCCACTGTGTCTTCAATTGGCACATTTGGATCAACACGATGCTGATAGTAGAGGTCGATGTAATCAACTTTCAGCCGTTTCAGTGAAGCATCACAAGCTTGACTAACGTATTCTGGGCTACCGTTGATACCCCGGAAACTAGCATCTTGACCTCGTTGGATGCCAAACTTTGTTGCTAAAATTACCTGATCTCGACGATCTGCGATCGCCTTACCGACAAGTTCCTCGTTTGCACCAGAACCGTACATATCGGCAGTATCAAGGAAATTCACACCCAGTTCTAAAGCGCGGTGAAGAGTCGCGATCGACTCAGCCTCATCCTGAGCGCCATAGAACTCAGACATTCCCATACAACCAAGTCCCAAAGCGGAAACAACAAGCCCTTGTTTGCCTAACTTACGTGTCTGCATTGGTTTTTCCCTTTGTGATCAAATCATATTTTGCATTCTGGCAAGAAATAAGCCCCGAAATGCAATAACCTACGATTTCTGTTATTAAATTGTTATTAAGGTCGCACCATTACCTTGATTGCTGTTCTATTGTCCATTGCTGCGTATCCAGAGGGTACACCATCCAAGTTAACGGTGAGATCCAAGACGGGGGAGGCGTCAAATTTACCAGCGATCACATCGGCAAGTAGTTCAGGAATATAGGCACGAGCTGGTGCAACTCCGCCGCGTAAAGTCACGTTGGACATAAACATTTTTCCCAGGTTGATTGTCTCGCTACCGTGGGGTACTCCAACGTAGCCAACCGCACCACCAGGACGAGCAATGGCGATCGCAGTATCCATTGATGACTCAGTACCGACACATTCCAATACTGATTCTGCGCCGCCCTTGCTCATTTCTAATACTTCATCGATCGCCTGTTGATCTCTACTTGTGACTACATCGGTAGCCCCAAAGCGTCGAGCAATTTCCAAACGTTGCTCGTGACGACCAAGAATAATGATCCGTTCTGCTCCCAATCTCTTCGCCGCCAGCACACCACACAATCCCACAGCGCCATCACCAATTACTGCTACTGTATTTCCTGGTCGTACTCCCGCAGAAATTGCCGCGTGATGACCAGTAGACATCACATCAGTCAGGGGCAAAATTGCTGTCAGCAGAGCATCATCTTCCTCAACTTCAGGGGGTACTGTCACCAGAGTCCCGTCAGCAAAAGGCGCGCGTACCGCTTCTGCTTGTCCGCCATTATTCTTACCGCCCCAAAAACCACCTTGGACGCAAGAGGTTTGTAAACCTTTACCACAAAACTCGCAACTACCATCAGAAAAAGCAAAGGGAGCAAGCACGCGATCGCCTTTTTTGAGGTTGCGAACATCAGAACCGACTTCCTCGACTATACCCATCCACTCGTGACCAGCACGCCATCCTGGTTGCCAATTATCTAATCCTCGGTAGAACCACAAATCTGAACCACAGATGCAAGCGTGAGTAATACGGACAATTGCATCGGTGGACTGTTGAATTTGCGGATCGGGAACGTTTTCCACCCGCACGTCACCAGGACCGTGATAAACAGTTGCTCGCATTGTCTACCCTCTAGGAATAATTTTTAGTGATTTTTATTGCTCAAAATCATTCAAATCTTAGCGCTCTGCCATCCAGAGAATATACGTCTTGAGACTGAAGTCTAATAGCAATTCGCGAGTACTGCGAACTGCAAATTGTTCGGTCATATTGGTAATCGTACCCGGAACTTCGTATTACCTGGTTTTGACTCAACATGAATATCTCCTTTGTGCCGATTGACAACAATTCGGTAGCTAATTTCTAAACCCAAACCAGTACCTTTCCCCACACCTTTGGTAGTAAAAAACGGCTCAAAGATCCGAGATTGAACCGCCTCCGGAATCCCAGAACCAGTATCAATAATTTCAACTACAAGACAGTTATTTTCTTTATAAGTATGAATTGTCAATTCCCCTTTACCATCCATCGCATCCAGGGCATTATCAATTAAATTTGTCCATACTTGATTAAGTTCGCCAGCATAAGCGTTGATGCGTGGCAAAGTGCGATCATAGTTGCGGTGAACAATCACACCCTTTTTAATCCGACATTGAAAGATCAGTAAAGTATTTTCGATACCCTCATGCACATCTATTTCCTGCAAAGGAGCTTGATCCATATAGGTGTAGCCTTTTATTGCTTTCACCAACTCAGAAATGCGTCCTGTACTGTGTTCAATTTCGTTGATCAGTCCTGTTGCTGCAAGAGAAGCTTCTAACCAAGTCAATACATTGCTCAAGAATTCCGCAGGAATGCGATCGCCAATTATATCGAGTTTCCTCGAATCTATCCCCACAAAAACTAATGTCGGAGCAAGTTTCCAAGCATAATTTACATCATGATCTTCCAGCCATTCTAAAACTTCGTCTTCTTTATCCGCTTGGGTGATGGGGTTAAGTTTCGGTGCTGTGGCGGCGTATGCTGTGGCTTGATTTTGTATATCCACAAGCAAATTTAATTGTTCGGGTGTGAGGCTATTTAATTGTAAAGTCAGAGATTGCAAGTTTTGCAAATTCTGACGTAATAAAGACGCAGCCCTTTGCGCCGCCGCCCCTGGATTATTTAATTCGTGTGCTAAACCTGCTGATAGTTTACCCAACGCTGCCATCTTTTCTTGTTGGCGTAGTTGAGCTTCTACATCTTTGGTTCTCCCAGCCATGGCTGTGAGAATTACATCAGCTAGGGGTGAACACTCAACCAGAATGTGTCTAAAAGTATCAACCTCAATTTGGAGGACATGAGTAGGTGCGATCGCTTTTCCGCTAGCAATAGAAGCCGCACCAGTCAGCATCGACAATTCACCCACAAATTCACCCCGGCGATGAATCGCCAAAAGTCTGGTTTCACCACCCACTTGCTTAGTAACTTCTAACTCACCCTCTAAAATGGCGTGAAAGTGATAGTTAGTATCACCTTCATGAAACAGCATATCTCCCGTATTCAACCAGATTTCAGTTCCAAACTGTTTCATCTCCTCTAAAGCTTGATCATTTAACTTTGGAAACAGCGTCATCTGATTAGGATCGTGTAGCATGGAGACTCCTTTTATTTATGTGAAATAAGGACGCGGAGACAAGGGAGACAAGGGGGACAAGGAAGACAGTTATCAGGGTTTTACGGTTTGCCAAAGGGCGTCTACTTCTTGTGGCTGATAGATATCTTCACTCGCCAGTTCAACCAGATCAAGTAAACGCCTGTGTAAAAATGTTTTCGCAACTTTCACCAAGTTGTTTTCTGGGTAATTTGGATGCACCCATATATCTATCTGGACTGGTTCGATTCCATTTGATTGCAGAATAAATCGGACTTTGTGATACAGTTCATCAAAACCAGGTCTTTGCTGATTTCTATATATTTCGATATCTTTGATTTCACCGCCAAAATACATAGTTTCTTCCTCAATTGAAAGTAATAGCTTCACTCCTTTGTTGCTCTTCTCCCCATAGCCAGCATAGTAGAAAGAATTCAACAGTTGGCTAATAGAACGCTATCATTACAAATTAAAAAGCGATTGTGGAATTGAGAAATCGTTTGAGCAGAAATCCATCTAGATGAGTAAAAATATTTATGAAAGTATACGAACTCCAAAGTAATGCAGGTATTGACGCCTTGAAATTAGTGGAACGACCAGAACCAAAACCTCAAGCAGGTCAAGTCCTCATTCGCGTCCACGCCACATCTCTTAATTACCGTGACTTGATAGTAGCCGCAGGAACTTATAACCCTACGCAAAAATATCCACTCATTCCGATGTCCGATGGTGCAGGTGAAGTGGTCGCTGTCGGTGAAGGTGTAACACGAGTTAAAGTAGGCGATCGCGTCGCTGGTATTTTCTTTCAAGACTGGATTTACGGTCAACTCACCCGCCAGAAGATGAAATCTGATTTGGGGGGTGGCATTGATGGTATGTTAGCAGAGCATGTCATTTTACACCAAGATGGGGTGGTAATATTACCTGATCATCTTTCCTATGAAGAAGGTGCAACCCTACCCTGTGCAGCTGTAACAGCATGGCACGCCTTGGTAACTAAAGGTAACGTCAGCGCCAATGACACAGTATTATTACTTGGTACAGGTGGAGTATCTATTTTTGCTCTTCAGTTTGCCAAAATCCATGGTGCGAGAGTGATCATTACCTCTAGCAGCGAGGATAAACTAGCACGTGCCAGAGAATTAGGTGCTGACGAGACGGTTAACTACAAGATAACGCCGGATTGGGACAAGCAAGTTTATGAATTGAGCGATCGCACTGGTGTAGACCATGTGATCGAAGTAGGTGGTACTGGCACTTTACCAAAATCTCTACAAGCTGTCCGAATTGGCGGACGTGTCAGTTTAATTGGAGTTCTGTCGGGTAGGGGAGAGGAAGTAGATCCTTTACCAATACTTTTTAAAAGTTTGACAGTTCAGGGAATTTACGTAGGTAGTAGAGAAAATTTTGAAGCAATGAATCAAACCATTGCTCAACATCAAGTTAAACCCATCATAGATAAAGTATTTGCGTTTAACCAAGTACAAGAGGCTTATCGTTACTTGCAAAGCGCAGCGCACTTTGGAAAAGTGGTGATTAAAGTCACACAGTGAAGCGGTGAAGTGAGGATGTGGAGAGGTGGGAATGCGGAGAGATTTGAATGATTAGTAATCAACAGGTTTACAGCCTAATTCTTCTAGCTTGACTTTCATATCTTCGTAGTTTTTAAAGTAAAAGTATTGCCGATTTTTTAAATCAACAACGTAGTAGCCATTTTGTCCCCCATAAAGCTCCAGCAGTACACTGAAGACTTCTTTTCTGGTTAATCCAAAGTGTTCTTCGACGGAATTATGTATCGATTTAGCTGCTTCAATATCCGATTGTTTCAGTGCTTTTCCTAAAGTTAGGGTAGTTTTTTCAATAAAAAAATCATTATCTTTTCTCCAGTATGTCACTATGTGAAGTGGTCTAGTATAGGATTGTCTAGTAGGTATTTTTTTCAATTCCTCAGATGAACTGATAATTTGATACCTTTGAGTAAATTCTTCTTCCATAATTGCCTCTCAAGCAACCTCTGAGTACAATCCCCACAACAGTTAAAATCAGGTGTGGGGATAAATATTGAATTAGTTAGGCTTGTTTGGAACTAGATCCATTGCCTTTTTCATCTTTATCATCTTTCACTATTTGTTCTCTCTCAACCGGATGACCTGAGCTTTCCTCCATATATTCTCCTCCTCCCAAAGGAGTAAATATCTCACCAATATTGTTTTCATGAGCTTTTCCGTTTCTTTCACTTTCTTTTCTGCTGTTCATATATAGTTCCGCGCATTGCAATTGAAGAGCAAGAAAGTGGTAGCAAGTAAGTTACTACCACAAACGTTTTTTGCAAAAAAATATGTGCTGAGTCTTAGCCAAACTCAGCAGATTCAGGTTAAGGCAAGCTTGTCAAGTCCTTTACCTTTGCCAATATGATTTCAACGATGCTTCCAGAAGCTATATGTTCAATATTCACCCGCATTTAAGTCCACTACTTCTGGAGTAACCTATGCTGTCGTTCATTGAAATAATATTATAGTCCAGCTTCTGTAAAATTACTGATAAAAAAATTCCTAAAAAAATTCCTATTTATTGCAAAACTCATTTCTCCAATCCTCGTTCCCCATTCCCCGATCCCCTCCCGAGTTCCCCAAAGGGAACCCCTACCTTCCCCGTTCCCCATTTTTAATTTCTCAGATTCAACAAAGCCACCTTTACCACTCTAGTATTAAAATGCTGTGGGATAGTTGCTATAGAAACGGACGGAGGAAATGTAAGCAGTGGAGATTTTAGATATATTTCGTAAAGTTGGGCCAGTGATTTGGCCATTACTTTTGTTTTCGGTATTGTCGTTAAGTGTGATTTTAGAGCGTCTATGGTTCTGGTTACGAATTTTAAATCAAGAAAAGGAAATTGTTAATCGCGTTCTAGAAGCTGCGCGTAACGATTGGGAAATCGCCAGGAATATGGCTAAACAAGTAACTGATCAGCCAATTGGTAGGTTTTTGTATGCTCCTTTAAGCCAACCGATAAGCAATGCTGAACTGTTTCGACTAGCACTAGAGTCAACAGCAGAAACCGAATTAGCTCACATGCGACGAGGTGAAAAAGTTTTAGAACTTGTGATTGCTGTTTCTCCTTTGTTGGGATTGTTTGGTACAGTTTGGGGGTTAATTAGGTCTTTGGAATCAATTCGGATTGGCGATTTGGGAACAGAAGCAACAGCAGGAGTAACTACAGGTATTGGAGAAGCTCTATACAGTACAGCTATAGGAATGGGAGTCGCTATTGTTAGCTTGATCTTCTATCGATTCTTTCAAGCTTTACTAGTCAATCAAGTCAAAATATTCCGTCAAGCAGGGAATGATTTGGAAATGCTTTATTTGCAATCATCGCCTGATTTGAGCAAAGGTAAATCTAATATCAACGTACCTGAAGCTATTGTTCGGGATTCTACTGGTGGGAAATTCATTACTGGGCGCAAGCGAACTCAAAATAAGTTTTCTGAACCTCCAGAAATTTCAGATCGAGATCCATCTGATTCTGATAAGTAAGTTATGTATGTTGTTGGTTGTTTGTTGTTTGTTTTTGGAACAATCAACCATCAACTATCAGCCATGAATTAATCAGCAATTACTAATTACGGTCTTAACGCCAAACAATGTCATATGAAAATTAATTTACATACTCCCATTGAAGATGCTCAAGTTCAGATCATTCCCTTAATTGATGTCATTTTTTGTATTTTGACGTTTTTCATCTTGGCATCTTTACAATTTACTCGCCAGCAAGCAATTAATGTTGACTTACCTAAAGCCAGTTCCGCAGCAGCAGGTAATATCAATGCATCGCAAAGTCAAAACATTTTACCTGTAACTATTGATGCTGTTGGTCAAACCTATGTAGAAAAACAACCGATTCAACGCGAACAGCTAGCAGGGATTTTAAGAAATTATTTGCAGAAAAATCCCAATGGTACTTTAGTACTCAATGCTTCTCGTTCAGCAACTTATAACGATGTCATAGAATTATTAGATTTGCTGCGACAAGTGGGAGGCGATCGCGTATCTTTGGGAATCATACCAGGCTCTTCAGACAAGCCCGCTAATTCTTCACCTCTGAATCCTCCCTCTTTTCCTGTTAACCCTGGCACAGCACCAGTTACTCCTTTCAATCCTCAAGGTGAGCTTAATCTCAACTCTCCTGCTATTCCTAATTCAGTTCCCTTTCCTGTTGCACCTGGTCAGTCTAACACTGGTATTTCTCCTCAACAACCCACAGCACCAGGTAAGACGAATTCTGCTCCCTAAATATGAAGTTAACAGACGTGCGAATAGCGCTGTCGCGCATGGCTTCCCTAACGCACGTCTATTAAGTTTCTAAACCTAAAGATATCTAAAATAAAATTTCGCTAGCTAAAGTTTTTATGCTAACTTACAAATTAAAGCTTCATTTTCGGTTTGTTTCTCCACATCAACCGAGTAAATTTTCTTGCCTTATTTTGACCAATCGCCATTCAAGTGTTAAGGGTTGTGGCAATGAATATTGTATCGCTTTTTATTGCTTGGTTAGTAGTAGCTGCGAGCTTTTATATTATTAGTAAAGTGCCTTTTATCGGAGTAGAAATTGATACTCCTCAAAAAACTTTGGTTTCTGCTGCTGTATTTGGAATTGTGACAGCATTAGTTAGACCAATACTAGAGTTTACATTCAAGCTACCAAATATCTTGACATTTGGATGGCTTGATGGATTTTTCTCATTTTTAATTACAGTAATCTGCTTTGGGATAGCAGCATATTTAGTACAGGGATTTCGCTTACGTTTTGGGATTTGGAGCGCAATTTTAGGAGCGCTAACACTCTCGATAGTGATGAAGATAATTTATACTATTTTGCCATTGAACAGTTAGTAGTTATTCCAATACTGTTCGGATAAGACTAGGACTTACGCAATAACTCTCCCAAGCTCTTATTTCTTAGTGTCCTTTGTGTCCTACCCTGCGCTTCGACACTCCCTGTCTACTTGCACGCCTGTCGCTAACGCGCCTACCAAAGGTAGCCGAGTAAAGCGCGTCTATGTGGTTAGTTTTTTCATGAT